>CALKOA010000078.1 GCA_938091655.1 uncultured Balneolaceae bacterium
CCTGATTCGAAGCCTAATCCAATTTCCACCCCTTTCATCGCTTGAGTACTTAGTATAGCCTGGGCTAATTTTCCATCGATTTTCCTATCCCAATGGGTATAGCTGCCTAAGCCAACCGGCACTCCGGTGATAACAATTTCATAAACGCCCCCTAGTGATGAGCCCGCTTTACGATATGTTTTGATTTCATTTACCATTTGTTCAGTAAGTTCGTCATCTAAGCAGCGTACTTCTGAGGTATCGGCGGTTTTGTACAGAGATTCAGCACCGCTGATCATAAAGCCGGCGGTTTTTTCCCTGATTTGATCCCAATCAGCGTATCCTGCTGCTCCTATCCTTAGAACATGTCCTCCAATTTCAATGCCGAATTGCTTTAAAAATTGTCTAGCAACAGATCCACAAGCTACCCGCATGCCCGTTTCACGGGCACTAGAACGTTCTATTACGGGTCTTATGTCATCGAAACGATATTTTTGGACACCAACCAAGTCAGCGTGCCCTGGGCGTGGTAGGGTTATTTTTTCTATTCCCTCGACCTCCACTTCTTTGTTCATAACCACAGGCCAGCCTGCTTTATCTTTTTCAAATGCTCTATTTTGAATAACCATGGCAATGGGTCCACCCATAGTTTTTCCAAATCGAACACCCGAATCAATTCGTGCTATATCTTTTTCCCAGGCCATCCTTCCACCTCGTCCATATCCTTGTTGGCGGCGTGCTAAATGCTCTGCGATGTCAGCTTCTGTTATTTCCAAACCAGCAGGAACTCCCTCAACGATTCCTGTGAGGGTTGGGCCATGTGATTCTCCAGCGGTAAAATATCTAATCATGATTGAGTATGAGTGAAGGGAAAGTTGAGTGTGATGTTGGTATTTTGTACAAAATGGGCGCTCAGAATCTTATTTGAGAATAGCTCTGATGGCCAATGAGTAGGCATGCGAACAGCGTTGGATATAATAGTAATATTTGAATCTTTATACCGCTTGGGTACGGACTCGTTCATAAAGCTATTCTTTCTTATGTAAGGGTACATTTTCATGAAAATTTTCCTAAAAAAGATTAGTCGCTCCTAGGTGGAATACGCTGAAAACTTACTTGAACAATCCCACCCATTCGACTATAGGATTGCCTACTAATATCGAAGCGATACTCCTGAATTACAATACCTAAACCAACGCTAGCCCCAGCTAAATCAATAGCCCTTCCAGTTTCCGTTTGCTCGTGTTGATAGGGATTATACCCCCATCGCAAATAAGCATGCTTTCCAATGGTGGCTTCACCCCCAACTTGCAAGTGACGAAAGGCATGATCGACTGACCGAGGATTTTCCTCTCCTAAAACGGGTAGTTCCCATCGATTTAAGTCATTAAGGGTAAGTGCCAATAAAAAAGGGAAGTTTTCAGGTTTAAATGAAACACCAAGAGCAATGTTTAGAGGTAGTTTTTCTTCTGAATTGAGATAGTTGTTATATATCCATCCTAAATGTTGAACCGTAACTCCGGCAGCCAACACCTTTTCGGGATGTGTATATATTAGCCCTCCTGAAAATGCAAAAGCAGAAGCATTATATTGATCTAGTGAGGAATGTAGCCATTGTATGCTAAAGCCACTTCGAACGGTTGGATAAAGACTACGACTAAGACTTAGTTGAGTGACATAATCACCGGCATTAAAACTACCAAGATCCCCCCCGAATTCATCGTACCGTCTCATATCTCCATAACTGGCATATTGTACCCCTGCCGCTACTGTGCCTACGCCCTCAATATTATAGGCATAATGGAGGTTACTGTAACGAGCATCAGCAAAATAATTGACAAAACTTAAGGATGCTGTTCCGTGGTCACTGGGTGATAAGTAAGCCGCGTTGGCAAAAAAAGTGGAACCGTCAGCATTCCATAGGCCAACATGATTCCCACCCATGCCAGCCATTTGCGCAGATGTGGAAATTCGTAAAAAGCGAAAAATTTCATCTGAATGATCTTGCGCTTGTGTATAAATGGGTACTGTCCATTCCAAAGTAAGAAGCAGTAGAAAGGGTAATAATGGGCGGCTGATGAAGTTCAAATGCATGGTGGTGAACATGACAATTGGTAAAAATCTTTTGTAATATAACCATTTGAATGGTTAACCGTAGAACCGAATCATGGAAGCAATACGCCAACTAGGGCAATATGCCACTTTACTGTATCACGCCCTTCGATCTATTTTGGAATTTAGCACGTATAGGAAGAATTTATTTCAAGAATTTGTGAAAATAGGGTACGAATCTATTCCAATAATCATGCTTACAGGGGTATTTACTGGAGCAGTTTTGACCTTACAAACAGCTTATCAATTGGATACAGATATATATCCAGCCTCTATTGTTGGATCCATTGTAGGTCAGTCAATTATTATTGAATTGGCAGCAGTCATTGGCGCTTTAGTATTAGCAGGTAAAGTAGGTGCTAGAATTTCTACAGAATTAGGAACAATGCGGGTGAGTGAGCAGATAGATGCTCTTGAGTCTATGGGATTTAATTCCGTTACTTTCTTAGTCGTTCCGAGAGTGTTATCGGGTATCTTAATGTTTCCAGTGCTTTATGTTGTTGCTGCTGTTATGGGTATTTCTGGAGGTTTGTTAGCGGGTACATTGGATGGGATTTTACCTGCTGCAGAGTTTATGCAGGGAGCTAGAGAGTTTTTTTTTCCTGAAGATGTAGTTTTTGGCGTGGTGAAGTCCTTTGTGTTTGGGTTTGTGATTACCTCTATATCCTCGTTCAAGGGATATTATGCCAGTGGTGGTGCGGAGGGAGTAGGTAACGCGACAACCCAAGCCACTGTATTGAGTTGTATCTACGTATTGCTGTCGGATTTTATGTTGGCAGCTTTGTTACTTTAGGTGCTAAAATGAATTGAATGGACATTCTCTAAAAAAGAATGACCGAATGGATAAGTAAATTGCGATGATTGAAATACAAAATTTATCAAAGTCTTTTGGAAAAAATCTTGTGTGGGAAAACGTGAGTTTTACTATATCAGATGGAGAGACCCTTGCAATAATAGGAAAGTCTGGCTGTGGAAAATCTGTGTTGTTAAAACACTTAAACGCTCTATTATATCCGGATGAAGGTGAGGTTGTTATTGATGGTCATAAACTATTTGAATTGAGCTATGCTGAGCTACGAAAAATTCGTCAGAAGTTCGGCATCTTATTTCAAGGTGGGGCA
Source organism: uncultured Balneolaceae bacterium (assembly GCA_938091655.1). Classification (GTDB taxonomy): domain Bacteria; phylum Bacteroidota; class Rhodothermia; order Balneolales; family Balneolaceae; genus UBA1275. Next base: position 3,213 of record CALKOA010000078.1, read on the forward strand.
CTTTTTGACTCAATTAATACCTTTGAAAATGTGGCGTTTCCGCTCCGTTATTTCACTGATTTAAAGGAAATTGAAATACGGAAAAAAGTAGAAAAAGCGTTGGAAATGGTCAATTTAGTTGGCTCAGGTGATAAGCCAACATCTGCTTTATCTGGAGGAATGAGAAAAAGAGTGGGGCTTGCTCGAGCCATTATATTAGAGCCGGAGTATGTGTTGTACGATGAACCCACTTCAGGCTTAGATCCTCAGACTTCCGAGGAGATTAATGATTTAATTGTATACATGTCGGAACATTTGGATATTACCTCTATCGTAATAACCCATGACATGCATAGCGTTTTACAGATAGCAGAAAAGGTGGCATTTTTAGATCAAAAAAAACTAAGCTGGTATGGAGCGGTCGAAGAGATGAGAAGCAGTACGGATAGCTCCTTATTGGATTTCATTAAGGCAAGTGAATACCAGATTTAGTTTGTATATTTTAGATTCGATTACATGAAAGATGATCGAACGAAGCAGCTTGGTCTCTCTGTTTAATTTAAAATGGTTTATCAAAGGTAACGAGTTCAAAAAAAAAGCATTATCGTGGCAAAATTTAGTAATGAATTGAAAATTGGATTAGTGGTACTTTTTGCCATAATCATTGGGTATATGGGATTTAGGATTATGAAAGATGAGCCCATTTTTTCTCAAGTTAACGTCTTGTATACAAAATTTGATACGGTTGAGGGCTTGATAAGAGGGAGTAATGTTTATTTAAATGGGTTTAAGATTGGGACGGTTCGTGAGATGCAATACTTGGTTCAAGAAGACAGCGCCTTAATTACATTGAATATTACAGAGAATATTTTGTTACCTAAAGGCTCTATGGCACAGTTAGCATCACCAGATTTTCTAGGCTCGTCAACCATCCGGATTATTAAATCAAATTCCTCGGAGTCGTTGGAATGGGGCTCATATTTGAAGGGTATTCAAAAAGAAGGTCTCTTAAACACATTCACAGATAGAGGTACTGCGATTAGTGACTCAGTTGCAGTGACGATTACCTTGCTCAATGAAAAATTAAGAGCACTAGACTTTTTAAATCAACAATCATCCAATGATATTGGTAGTGCTCTGTCCAATGTGAAACAAACAAGCGATTATTTACTCGAGGCTTTTACATCCAATAGCGATGAATTGAACGATATGATTGGTTCGGCCAAACGGAGTCTTGAAACCATTGAAGATATAAGTGATAGTTCAAGAGCTTCCATTGAGCAAAGCATTAAAAACCTCGAATTATTGAGTGTAGAAATGAATCAATTAACCAAAGAACTTTCTGCAACATCAACCACACTGAATTCGGTACTGGAAAAAATGGATCGAGGGGAAGGTAGTTTGGGATTACTTTTAAATGATCCATCACTGTATGAAAATGTGGATTCGCTATCCTATAATTTGAATGAGTTGATCAAGGGAATTAAAGAGGATCCAAAGCGATATTTAAAACATTTGCGTTTACTCGAGTTGTTTTAAATTTAATCCTTTGTAAAGCTGTTTGGTTTTACTTTTAATTGCCACGGTATTGGCGTATATTTGCCACCTTGCTATTGTATTTTTAATTCTGATATAAAGCATTATAACCAACCAACGGTTGGTGAAAACATCAACTTAATTGTTCAACAAAGAGGAAACCTGTCATGGGTGTAATGACGAAATTTAGAGATAACACCGGTGTTATCTTGTGGATTCTAATTGGATCTTTTGGGCTTCTATGGGTAGTTATGGACGTATTTGATCCAAATGCCTTAATGATGGGGCCTAGATCTCTTGGTTCTGTTAACGGGGAACCCATTAGCTATGAGGAGTATAATAGTCGAGTACAATATTATTCAAATGCTTATAGCCAGCAAACAGGGCAAAGCATGAACCCAGAACTTAGGGCAGCGTACGAATCGCAGGTTTGGGAAGAAATCGTAAGTGCCAAGTTATTAGAGCAAAAAATGGATGAACTTGGAATTACGGTCACCGATGACGAATTGTTGGATATGGTATATGGAGAAAATCCAGATCCCTTAATTCGCCAATATTTTCAACGCGAGGACGGGACTATTGATCGATTTATGGTTCAGAATGTACTATCGGATGAACAATATTCACAAGAAGCAATCGCCATTGAGCTTCAATTGCGACAAAAAAGACGTCAAGAAAAGCTCAGTAATTACATTACTTCTGGTCTCCAGGTTACTCAGACCGAAATAGAACGTGAATTTATCCGGCGCAACACATTTGCAGAATTAGAGTACCTGCGATTCCCCTTCAGTGATGTGGATGAAAGTACAATTCAGGTTTCAGATGTTGAATTGCGTTCGTACTATAATGCCAATAAAGAGTTATATACGCAGGAAAAATCCTATCGCGCTAATTTTGTACGATTCAGTATTTTACCCACTACTGAGGACTCAGCAATAATTCGTGAAGAGCTAGAAAATTTACGGGCCGATTTCGCAACCACTGAAAACGATTCTGTATTCTTGGTTTTGCAGCAATCCAGTACTCCCTATAATGGGATATCTGTGGATAAAGATGATCTAAGGGAAGAATACGAAGCTGTTTTGTCAGTAGAACAGGGCGAGGTTACCGATGTGCTTGATTTAGGTACTTCAGCTGCTATCATAAAAAATATCAGCGAAGATAGAAATACAATTCAGTTTGCTGTCATGTCTCGAATATATGAAGCCCTTCCTGCGACATTGAACGAAGCTGGTGAAAAAGCGGATGAAATTCAGTATTTCGCTGAGGAAAATGATTTCATTGAGGAAGCCAATAGAGCAGAACTTACCGTTGGAAGTATATTTGCCACGGATGGGAATACTTTTATTTCTGGCTTAGGTAATTCTCAACAAGTGTTAGATTTCTTGTCGCGCTCCGAGGTAGGGGATATTTCGGCACCTATCGAGCTGAGTAATGAACTCGTTGTTATGCAATTAAGTGAAGTTACTGAAGAAGGGTATCGACCACTTGAAGAAGTACGTTCCCAAGTAGAGGCAGCAGTGCGTACTGAAAAACGCAAAGAAGTGCTGCAAGCACAGATTCAAGAATGGCTCACACAGCACAACGATTTGGCTTCATTGAGTGAAGCCACTAACAAAAGCATAGAGACCGTAGATAATGTGTCAACCAATAGTACGGTTTTACGTGGTGCCGGTAGAGAGCCAGAAGTGATTGGCTATGCATTTGGTATGGAAGTGAACGAACGTTCTGGGCCAGTTGCAGGTGAAAGTGCTATATATGTACTGCATGTAACTAACAAGACCACCCCTAACCTGGCTACCACAAATCCCGATACTTTTGAAAATATTCGTCAGCAACTCGAGCAAGAACTTAATAACGAATATCTAAGTGTATGGATTTCGCAATTAAAGGCCGAAGCTGACATCATCGATAATCGATCTGTACTCTTGCAATAAATTCTGAATTATGTTAAAAAGAGGGATGAGGACTAGGTTTTCATCCCTTTTTTTACCAATCAATATGACAAAGAAAAGGAATATATCATCGCAGGAAGAATCGCGAGAAAGAGATTCCTTATTTATGCAACAGGCACTTGATTTAGCCCTAAAAGGAAGAGGTAGAGTCTCACCCAACCCTTTGGTAGGATGTGTTATTGTAGATGCACATGGGTATCGTATTGGCGCTGGATATCATAAAAAATATGGCAATGCGCACGCCGAAGTTGAAGCAATACGGTCAGTCGAGGATACCGAAGCGTTAAAGGATGCAACGGTATATGTTACTTTGGAACCTTGTTCACATCATGGTAAAACACCACCATGTGCGGATTTACTTGCTACCCTACCAATAAAGCGGGTGGTTATAGCGCAGAAAGATCCAAATCCATTAGTCAATGGAAGCGGCATTGAAAAATTACAAGCTAATGGTATAGAGGTTAGTTTAGGCGTACTTGAGCAAGAGGCAGAACAGGTGAATGAGTTTTTTAATCATGCTCAACGGTTTGGGCGGCCATTTGTGACTTTAAAAATGGCTCAAACGGTGGATGGATATTTGGCGGCTGCCGATGGAGATTCGCAATGGATAACAAGTAAAGCCGCTAGAACCAAAGTGCATGAGTGGCGCTCTCACTATGATGCTGTTTTGATCGGTAGACAAACAGCCATGGCCGATAACCCAGAACTAACTGTTCGTCATGTACGTGGCCGTCAGCCTATGCGCGTAGTGTTAGATGGTCCCTATACGTTACCTCGAGAACTTCATCTTTTCTCTGATAAACATGAATCAAAAACAACGATTATTACTTGGAATAAAGAAGCTTCCTCGGACGATGTAGATCCAATGATCAAACTTATGAAGCATAATTATTTTAGGGGAAAAGTCATTCAGGTGTCTAATAAAGGGGGGCATGTAGATTTGCGCGAAGCTATTTCAGCTCTTGGTAGCTTAGGGGTACAATCCATTTTGGTAGAAGCAGGTCAACAGCTCGGTTCGGCGCTTTTACGTGAAGGTTTGGTTGATAAGGTGGAATTGTTTCTGGCTCCTAAATTGTTAGGTAATGGAACCCGATCCATAATGGATATAGGAATATTTGCTATGCGTGACATATGTACACTTAAAGAGGTCACATGGCAGCAAATAGGTGATGATATGCTCTTAACCGGATATATTTAGCTCTCCTATATATAAGGTATGTTCCATAAAAGCTGTACAACTTGGTGAGTACCAACAGGACATAAATCATCAAACCAACTAAAAATTACTACTATGTTTACTGGAATAATTGAAGAAATGGGACGAGTTAGTGCTGTTCATGCCATCCCAAATGGTGGTCAAGAGACCAAAATAGCGTGTTCGTTTGCCGGTACTTGTCATATTGATGAAAGTATTTCCATTAACGGTGCATGCCACACGGTAGTAGCCTTCGATGATCATAGTTTCACGGTACAAAGCATAGAAGAGACCTTGAGAAAGACTACTATTTCTGACTTGAAAACAGATATGCTAGTGAATTTAGAGCGCTCAATGACTTTACAAAAAGGTATAGAAGGTCATTTGGTTCAAGGACATGTAGACACGGTTGCAAAGATTGTACGGATTACACCCGAAGAGACTGGCTGGCTTATAGATATTGCTCTTGATAAAGAATTCCAAGATATGATAGTGGGTCGAGGTAGTATTACGGTGGATGGTATTAGTCTAACAGTTGCGGAAGATCTGGTTGATGCGTTTCGGGTAGCAATTATCCCTTACACTTGGGAACACACGAATCTAGCTACTAAAAAAGAAGGGGATGGCGTCAATCTAGAATTTGATGTTATAGGCAAGTACGTGGTAAAGTATCTAGCTAAAATGAGCAAGAAGTAGCTACTCATATCCTTTACGAAGGATTTCCAGTTTTAAGGAATTAAAAACTAGTACTGCCAGGAAATCCACCCCCACTCGATCGACCAGAACGTCCTGTTGGTGATGAGCTTCGTTCTAAGTTCTTGAGAACCGGTAATTTTTGAAATAGGGACTGAATTTGTGAGTTGTTCACACTTAGGCGAAAGAAATAGTACTGATAATCCCCAAAAGGACTAATTTGAAACGATAAATCCCAACACTCCAAGTTTCGGTTCAAGGAAAATTGGGAGGGTGTTAGTTCTTTTTGAATAAAATCATAGCCAAGTGTGGTTCCAAAGCGCCATTTAGGGGTTAAATTGAAGCTAATACTTTGGGCATTTAACGTAGCAGATTCTAATGGATCGTTGTTGTGTCTATATCTCCACGAATAGCTAAAGTTCAGATTGAAACTCCAAGGCGAATTAAACGGAACTACTGGTTGCTCACCAAAGGCTGCATCAACCGGATTGAAATATCCTTGTGCAAAAGGATCATACTGTTTTCGGTACTTGGGAGTAATGGGTTCTATTCCGTTTCCTCCACCTCTAAAACTGGTACTAGCGGTAAACCGGAAACTTTCCATTTGAGCTAATTTAGTACCTGTTCCTAGATATAGTTGATCGTAATATCTGCCAAGTGAATCTCTTTGATAAAAAGAAAAACTGGCGCGAACGTTTAAGCGTACACCTTTCAAGCTACTGGAACTAAGCGAAGCACTAAGCGGACTTAATTGTAAGCTGTCAGCTGCAAAATTATAGGATGTATTCAAGGATAAATTATCTATGAGCTTAATTTTTCGCTCAGTAACTTCCCCGGTGGTATCTCTTTTAACAAGCTTTGTTTCAAGAATATTTTGAATACTAATACTCATAGCCCTTTGCTCTCCAGCTGAAGGCCCCCGGTAGATTTCATTGTCAAAAATACTATAGCGCTGTGTATTTCCGAGGGTGTCGGAAATAACCTCTTTGAAATAACCCCATTTTGGGTCGCTAAAATCGGGACGGTACCCAAAACTAATCGAGGGACGAAAGGTATGCCGTAGTCCTTCAAAGTTTCCAATTTTCCGGGCAGATGTACCATATAATGTGGTAGAAAAACTGAGCGAACCTGAAAAATCACGCCCTGCCACAAACCCTTGATTTTTTTCCTCTATGATTTGGTTTGCCTGCTCATCGAATCGCTTAAGAGTAGAGCTCGGATACCAAAATTCATTTATTTGTACACCCACCGAGGAATTGATATAAGGAGAGTCTAAAATCTTCCCCACTGTTATATTAGCACTTTGTTTTAAACCCAACTGAATGTATTCATTATTCCCTGTTGCTTTGCGGTAATTGCTAGGCGATAAGAAGGCATCTAGGAATCCAATGGTTGCGCTATCCGCATCGGTTGGCCGATAGTCAAAATTACTATCGAAGCTGTTATTGTATCGTAGAGTTATACTCTCATACCATTTTGGGTTATTTCCCGATCCAGATTGGAATGGGTTAAGTGTTTTTGTTGAAAAGGTAAAGCCTGGCCCGTCTAAACTGGTGGAATTGTTAAAAAAATTCTGGACCATGCTTGCGTTGGTGCTAAAGGTAAATAACCCTTCAGGGTCACGATAGTTATAGGCTATTCTGGAGGTAGAACTGGTCTTTGAACGGTCTTCAATATCGAAGGAGTTTTGAGAAAAGAAGTCCGCTGTTCGCAAGTTAACATTAGCCGAAATACTGGCATAGGGGGAAATAGTTTGGCGATGTCGGATTCCAAGTGACTTATTAATCTGGGTGCTAAAATCTGGATCGGTTGGTTCCAAGCCTTGGTCTCTGGAGTAGCCAAGGGTAATAGCCCCATTAAATCGGTCTCCAACCCGATATTGTGTCGAATTATTGGCATAGTACGTACCCGAAGTAAAGACATCCGCACTTAGGGTGGTGGTGACATAATCATTGATGTACTGAAACCAACCCAAATTATGCAAACCAATACCTTTGGAAGCCTGGGCATCGAATACATAGGTCGGGGTTAGTAGGCCTGAACGTTTTTTATCCATTTGTGCTGGGACATACCCGAATGGTAACACAAATGGATATGGAATGTCTAGAACATAGAGTCGGGCATTGGTAAAAAATATTTCTTCTTCATCTACCACCTTCATTTGTTTGGCTTCTAAATAGTAGTACAAATAATCTGGTGGACAAGTAGAGTACATACCATCCTGAATGAATACTTCAGATTCATTTACATTTTTAATTTTAGACCCGATGAGTAAGCCATCGCTTACGCTAATTTGTGCATCTTCAAATTTTCCGCGACTACTCTTATAGTTAAAAAGAATACGGGTACTTTTTATTTCGTCCTCCCCCATACGTAACACAGGCATTCCAAGACTGTCTTGTACGCCTGAAGCTTTAGCTTCTACTGTAGTAGAGTCTAAATTCATAGTAATTTGCCCGGATACCAATGTCCCAGAGGTATGGGCAATTTTTGCCATTCCGAATAAAAAAGCTTTACGGCCATCTCCTAATCGAACAATTAGTGAATCGTTTGATTGAAATTTTACGGCATTTTCGGTGCTTCCTCCTTGTACGGATCCCTCGGAGGTACTCATATTTATTTCAGTGAATGTATTGGAAGATGTAGTGGAGCTTCCATCATCCTGACGCTTTAAATTTCGCATTTGGCCGTAGCCATCTTGAATTCCTAATAACAGGAATGCGAAGAGTACACAAATAATGGTTCTATTTCGCTTAACAAGCAGTTGCACTTGGCTCCTAGTAATTAATCTCAGAGACAGTTTGGGGTACTTGAGCCCGAAGAAAAAAACGCTATAACGCAGCATTAGCGTAAAATTAACCAAACGAATCAAAGGCTAATCCAGCAGCCCCAAGTAGTGAGCTATCATTACCCAAATCTTCGTAAATAATCTCAAAGCCCTCTTGAAATGGGGGCATCATGTGCTTTTTAACAATGTCTCTAGCGGGTTGAAAAAGCCATTCGCCAGCCTTAGAAACTCCACCACTGAGCACATAGGTTCTAATATCCATCATGTGGGTATAATTGATGATGGCATATCCAAGTCGCTGCCCAGCTTTCGCTAGGATTTCGATGGCAAGATCGTTGCCTGCATTAGCGGCCTGGGTTAAATCAACCGGCTCAAGTTTATCAAAATCCTTGCTAAATTTCTGATAGAGTGAATTGTTTGGGTGTTGGGTAATCATATCCATAGCAAAACGACTTAAAAAGCGCTGCCCGAGGTAGGCTTCAATGGTGCCTCGTGTAACACTGTTTGAAAGGGGTCCATGATAATCCAAGATAATGTGACCTAATTCGCCTGCCATACCTTTAGAACCTTTGAACAGTTGTCGGTTAATGATGATCCCACCGCCTACTCCCGTACCAAGAGTAAGCATAATGAAATTATCATGGCCTTTACCGGCACCAAAGTGTAGGGAGCCAAGCGCAGCAATATTTGCATCATTTTCAATTTTACAAGGTAATTGTGTCCGGGAACTTACTTCCTTAGCCGCATTGACGCCATCCAAAAAAGGTAGATTGGGGGGATAATGAACGGTGGTTTGATCCAAGCTAACCATTCCAGGTAGACCCATACCGATACCAACTACCTCATCTTTTTTGGATAGTTCCATTACTACACCAGCAATGCGATCGAGAAGGTGTTCTTTACCTAACTCAGCATGTGTTGGAGTTGAGCTTTGTTCTATAATGCCGAGATCCTGATCTACAACGGCTGCTTTAATATTGGTTCCACCTAGGTCAATTGCTATAGCTTTCATAAGTGCAAATTCTACGAATGATTACCCTTCTTTTTTAATTTTGTACACCTTTTCCCCTGGTTTCTTCATCCCATATTCTTCTCGAGCAATTTTTTCAATAAGATCAGGGTTGTTTTCAAGCTTTTGAATGTCCTGCTCTAAAGTTTCAGATTCGTTTTTTAGCTCTTCGGTTTTTTGAATGAGTTCTTTTTTTTGCTGACCTAAATCCCAGCGTGTTTTAAGGCTGTAGACATCGACAAATAAAAACCAAATCACTAAAACCAGCCCCAAAAGGCCTAGCAGGATTTTTTTATTCCATCTCAGTGGATTAAAAAGTTCGACATTCATAGGGTAACATGATGATGATTCATTGAATAAAATACATCATTTTATGGTTTAAACACATAAAAAAACCCCGTCCGGTTTCAAGCGAACGGGGTTGGTCAAGAGAGAGTCAATTTGTTCTGTAAAATTTAGCAATGCGTTTAATGCAATTACTGTTTTCGAAGTATTTTTGCATGTACTACTTTCGAGTATCCTAGAACAAATGAAAGTGAACCGGGTGGGACTCGAACCCACGACCCACGGCTTAAAAGGCAGTTGCTCTACCAACTGAGCTACCGGTTCAACCACAGACTCAAAATATACGACCTTTTATAGCTTTTTTTCAAAAAAAAGGAAAAAAGAGTGTAATAATTTATTCACCTACATTGGGTGAAGTAGCTAAGCAAGGGTTAAGGGTCGGTATTAGTTGGTGTTTTTTTTTTCTAAGTGCTTGGAATACCGTACTATTAGAAGGTACAAATTGAAAGAATCCGATGATTAGGTACAAATAAATGGCTAGTATTTTTAGTAAAATCATAGCAGGTGAAATACCTTGCCATAAGGTGGCAGAAAGCTCCGATTACTTTGCGTTTTTAGATATACGACCGGTATCCAAAGGTCATACTCTAGTTGTTCCAAAAAAAGAGGTAGATTATGTGTTTGATTTGGATAATCACACATATTTGGGACTTATGGAATTTGCCAAGAAGATTGCTAAGGCCATGGATCAAGCGCTCAAACCCATTCGAGTGGGTATGACGGTAGAGGGGCTGGAAGTGCCCCACGCCCATGTTCATTTGATTCCTATCTATGCTGAGGGAGGCCCTTTCCGTTTGGGACGTTCTATTGAACTCAAGAGTGACGAAATGCGTCATATTGCCGAACATATTGCTAAACATCTACATCCATGAAGCTTCTTATTATCCACGGACCAAATCTAAATCTCTTAGGTACTCGAGATCCGGATACCTATGGTACAATGACCTTAGATCAATTGAATACGTATATCCAGGCATCTTTTACAGAACATTCCATTAATTTTTTTCAGTCAAATGTAGAAGGTGATTTGATCAATCGAATTCAAAAAGTGCTCACCGATGGTACTGAGGGGCTCGTGGTAAACTTAGGTGGTTATACCCACACATCGGTAGCTTTGAGAGATGCCTTAGATCCGATTTCCATACCCAAGGTTGAAGTACATCTTTCCAATATTCATGCCCGAGAAAAATTTCGTGAAAATTCGGTAACGGGCGCGGTGATGAATGGAATTATTACAGGCTTCGGGGCCGACAGTTACTTGTTAGGAATACGAGCAATAGAAGGTATCTACGCTAAATAAGGTAGAGTTGAAACCACTTAAACATTTATTATCTGATACATTGGTCTACGGCATTAGTAGTGTCATTGCCCGATTTGTCAATTATTTATTGGTACCTTTTCATACAGGGCTATTCAATCCTGATGCATACGGCGTAGTGGGTCTTGTTTATGCTGCCATAGGGTTACTTCAGGTACTTTTTACTTTTGGAATGGAATCCTCCTACCTTCGCTATGGTAAAGATCGTGAACAGGTTGCTCATTTATTTTCCACTATACAGCGAGCCTTATTAGCCATTGGCCTGTTAATCAGCCTTATACTCTTACTTTTTCAGGCTCCACTTTCTGGTTTGCTCTCACTACCAACCAATGTCTCTGGTGAGGGCCTTATCTACCTGTTAATGATAGGTATTCTTCTGGTTGATGCATTAGCCATAGTCCCTTTTGCAGAATTGAGACTGTCCAAACGGGCTTATTCATTTGCATGGCTAAAAATGGGACATGTGGCCATAAATGTGGGGTTAAATGGGTATCTAATCTTGGTTTTAGATTGGGGGATTGAAGCAATATTTATGGCTAATTTTCTAGCATCTTCCGCTGCGCTACTAGGAGTATTTGGACTGACCAGATCACTCTGGAGTGGTTCATGGTCCAGTGATATGCTACGAAAAATGGTTCAATTTGGGTGGCCATTCATCCCCGCTGGTTTAGCGCATGTGGTTAATGAAACCTTGGATCGATTCTTTTTAAAAAGTTTAAGCAGCGAACAGATCTATGCTATCTATGGGTTGGAGTGGACTGCAGATCATATAGTGGGTGTATATAATGCCTGTTATAAATTGGCTGTTTTTATGTTATTACTCGTACAAATGTATCGAATGGCTTGGCAACCTTTTTTCATGCGACAAAGTGATGAACCCAACGCACCCCTTATTTTTGGTCAGGCCTTCCGTTATTTTAATATAGCCGCCGCTGCCGTATTTTTAGGAGTAGGCCTATTTGTGGAGTCAATTGTTGCAATTCCAGTTCCCTTTTTGAACACAACTCTAATCGATCAGGCGTATTGGTCAGGCCTAAGTATTATACCGTGGTTACTATTGGCCTATTGGTTTCAAGGCTGGTACGTAAATTTCTCAGCGGGAATATTCATACAAGAGAAAACCAAAAAATTGGCACAAATCACTGGATTGGGCGCTTTAATCACAGTGATCGTGAATGTTGCACTTATTCCTGTGTTAGGTATGACTGGAGCGGCCATCGCCACCGTACTTAGCTACGGAACCATGGCAGTTGTTCTATATAAGGTTGCACAACAAGCCATGCAAGTCCCCTTTGGACTAGTACGTGCGTTTGGAACTATGCTCATTGCGGCCGGGGCGGTTTGGAGTGCGGAGCTTGTTCAAATCATGGTTGGATGGTCTGCTGTAATGGTAGGCCTACTGTTATTAGTTCTGTCGATGATCTTAATCGTACCACTACAGCTATGGAACAGCGTTGGTAAAAGCTCATAAACCATGTAAATAAAGACCAAAAAAAATCCCGCAACGAAACGAAGCGGGATTTAAAAGCAAGTAGTGAGAACCTTTGTCCTCGTTATTTATTGTTCATAAGTGCTTTAAAGTCGTCAAGTGTGCCGCGAACGGCTTTAGCCGACTCCTGTAAAAGTTCGCTTTCTTTTTGGGTTAATTCAACCTCAATTACTTCTTTTATACCACCTTTTCCAAGTTTGACTGGAACTCCAATATACAGATCGTCAATTCCGTATTCTCCATCTATGTGAGCACAGACAGGAAAAATTCTATTTTGATCCAACAATATCGCCTCAACCATTTGAGCGGCTGCGGCACCTGGAGCATACCATGCCGAGGTTCCCATGAGTCCGACAATTTCGCCACCACCCTTTTTAGCACGATCAACAATTTCATCTAGTCGATCTTCAGTAATAAAATGAGTAATAGGCATTCCTGATAAGGTAGTGAACCTAGGTAATGGAACCATAGTGTCACCATGCCCACCCATTAATAGGGCTTGAATATCTTTTGGTGAAACATCTAATTCATCGGCGATGAAGGCTCGATATCGAGCAGTATCCAAAATACCAGCCATTCCCATGACTTTTTCATAAGGAAGCCCTGATGCATCTTTGGCCACTTGAACCATTACATCTAATGGATTAGAAACAATAATAAGAATGGTATCAGGAGAGTACTTCACTAGTTCTGTTGTAACACTGCGAACTATATTGGCATTAATTTCCAATAAATCGTCACGACTCATCCCAGGTCTTCTCGGCACTCCTGCGGTAATTACGCACACATCGGAACCCGCCGTATCAGCATAGTCTGTAGTACCTTTAACTCTTGTGTCAAATAGGTGAATGGGCGATGCTTCCCATTGGTCTAATGCGCGTCCTTTGGAAGGATAAAAGGTTTTATCGTCTTGTTTTCGCTCTAAATCTAAAGCGATAACTTCTTTTGCAAAATCTCTTTGTGCAACGCTAAGTGCTACAGTAGATCCAACATTTCCTCCGGCTCCGACAACGGTTACTTTCATGACTATGGGTGATATTTTAAATTTTTGTTTGGTTTTTTTATCAGTCTGTTCATTTGAATTAAAATAAGAATTTTATTCACCTATAGCTGAAAAATTAGCTTTTAAGCCTGAATGAAATGGAACCAGAAACTCAAGCTTCTCAAAAAAAGATTAGCCACGACGTGAGTCCTGCCCCCACATAAGTTTTTTGCGGAGCGTGTCGAAATAGCTGTGGTTGTTCAAGTGTACGAGAGGAATTCGAGAGGAGGATTTTTTAATACGGATGGAAAAAGGATATTCGGATACGGGTTGAACCACTCCGTCGCAGGAAAAAATTACGGAAGGATCGGACTCGGGGATAGAAATTCGAAGCTCCTTGTCTGAAGACAGCACCAAAGGACGAGTAGTTAGGGTATGTGGGTTAACAGGAGTGATGACCAGCACGCCGGAGCCAGGCATAACGATAGGCCCCCCAGCCGAAAGATTATAGGCGGTCGACCCAGTTGGGGAGGCTACAATGAGACCGTCAGACCAGTAGGTGTTTATGAGGTATCCATCATATTCAGCGTCTATATTAATCATAGAGCTTGAATCGCGGCGAGTAAACAGGCACTCGTTTAAAGCATAATAGAGCTGGCCTTTTTGATCGATTGCCTGCAGAAAATGTCGGTAGTCCAAAGTGTAATTTTCTTCGATAAGTGCGTCCAAAGCGGAATACATTTCCTCAATTGAAACATCGTTCATGAATCCTAAGCGGCCACTGTTTATCCCTAGAATCGGCTTTTCGAGCCCTCGAGCAAGACGAGCGGCATAGAGCATGGTTCCGTCGCCCCCAATGACGATGAGTAGATCTGAGTGTTCAATGGCTGCGGCATCTCCTTGGCAGTAGTGAAGATGACTGGTCTCTACCACGTTAATGGATTTAGCCGTCTGTTCATCGATATAGCAATGAACTTCCTTATCTTGTGCCCATACCAATGTTTGTTGTAGTACTTGCTGTACTTCGTACTTTTTTGGATTGGTAATTAGCGCGCATTTCATGGTTATTTACTTCCTTTTAGTCCTTTCAATCCAGTGGCAGCTTTGTCGCTTAGAAGGTTGGTATCGTACTGTAGTATTCGCCCATTTTTTTGTTGGTGCACGGTAATGGCCGTTTCAATAAGTTGATCCAATAAATCGGTAAAGCTGAGCTTAGAATGCTCCCAAAGATAGTAGGAAAAAGACCCTGGAATGGTGTTGATCTCATTGAAGTACACTTTTTCAGTGTCTTTTTGGACCAAGTAGTCAATTCGCGCTACTCCAGCTGCCTGAAATACTCTAAATATTTGTTCTGATAATGATCGTATTTCTTGGCTTAGTTCGTCAGAGATATCTGCAGGAATTATTCGATCAGCAGAAGCCATGCCTTTATCAGCGGATCCACCACGTTGATATTTATCGGCAAAGGAGAGCGCTTCACCACTGCCAATAGGTCGTTCACATACGCTGGAAATACTGGATTCAGGGGTGCCTAACACCGCACAATTAATTTCAATCAAGGGAGCAATAGCCTCTTCTATGAGTATTTGAGCATCGTACCTAAACGCGGTTTCTACCGCTTTTATTAAGGCGGATTGGGTATCTACTTTTTTTACTCCAATGCTACTTCCCAGCGATGAGGGTTTCACAATCACCGGATATCCAAGTTGTTCTACCTCTTCTAGAATGGTGGCATGGTGACGATCCCAATCCTCTTCATAAAAGTTTAGAGAAGAGGTAACAGGTATGCGATTCGCTTCGCATAGCTGCTTGGCTTTAACCTTGTCCATGCCCAAAGAGGAGGCTAATACCCCGCTCCCTGTGTAGGGAAGATTAAACTGTTCGCAAATCCCCTGAAAGGATCCATTCTCACCGGCCCCGCCATGAAAAGCGACCACTACCGCATAGATAGCTTGCTGTACCGGCTTTGAAAACAGTCCTTTTTTGGGATATTCTAACACCACACGGCCCAGCTGATCACGATTAATATAGCAAGGAGTAGCTTGTTGGATAAGGGCGTCTAGATCACCGTACTGTTCTAGTTCTTTTAGAACATCTCCGGTGAGCCATTGCCCTGATTTACTTATGTAAAGGGGAAGTATGGTATATTTGGAATCGGAAAGTGCACTCATCACTTGCATAGCGGTGAGTACTGAAACTTCGTGTTCGGGTGAAACTCCGCCAAAAGCGACGACTAAATTAGGTGCCTGCTCTGTCATAAAAGCAAAATTAAAAATCTAATGGGTCATAACATTCTACTAAATATTATGTGGAAAATAGCAGATGTTGCGGTCAATTGTTACTATTGTACTGGAACAAAAATAAGCTGTGTAATTGAAGACGGAGGACCAAGGGATGGAAAGAATAAATACTGGGGTAATTCGAAGTCTCCAAGAATGTGAGATAACAATAGCCTCGCGACCAATAATGCCGTGGCCAGACCAGGTTATGATGGTAGAACCTGAATTTTTTGATGTGGAATATGTGATTAATCCTCACATGGAGTCGATGATTGGTTGCGTGGATAAAAACCAAGCTTGGCTTGAATGGTCTGGGGTGAAGGCTCAATTTGAAGAATGGGGGCTTTATGTCCACCCTTTAAAAGGAATGGAAGGATTGCCGGATTTAGTTTTTTGTGCGAATCAAAGCTTTCCACTCTGGGATAAAGAGGCGGGAGCGTCCTTCCTTATGGGAGCTATGCGTAGCCCAATGCGTCGCTCTGAAGTGCCGTACCTTCATCAGCTTCTAGCACATAAAGGATACCCTGTCCATTCTATATTTCCTGTTAACCAACGAAACGAAGAAAGCCAAAAAACCATAAGCCAACAGACAGTAAACCCAGCAAAAAAAATGGTTGAAACGGATAAAATACCGCTATTTTTTGAGGGAATGGGCGACGTTCAGTGGCATCCAGAACGTTCTCTTATATGGGCGGGTCATGGTTTTAGAACCAGCATGCCCGCATTAGAGGCATTAGCTACATTTACAAGGGTACCTATTGTTTCACTTCAATTGCAAGACAAACGACTGTATCATCTGGACACCTGTTTTTGTATGCTCGATGAGCAAACGGTGATGATTTATCCTAGAGCTTTTGATGAAGTTGGACTGGAATTGATTCATCATTTTTTTGATGTGGTCTTAGAAATAGATGAACAGGAAACCCTTGAGTCTTTTGCATGTAATGCCACAGCTATAGCAGGAAAACGGGTTTTACTTCCTTCTGGTAGTCCTAAAACGGCTCGGCTTCTTGAGTCACATGGTTTTACTGTAGCTGAGTTACCTACTTATGAGTTTTTAAAAAGTGGTGGTAGTATTTACTGTATGAAAATGTTGTTTTGGAGCCAAGAGGCAAGTCTTTAGGGATACTTATGATAATAGGTTTTGAATTAGTCCCGTAATTCAAGACTTTTTTAGCTAGTAAAAATTAACAAGATACTTTGAAATACCTACCCTTTAGCCTGAGTTTAGCTGCAGGTCTTGCTTTAATTTGGGTTCTAAGTACCCGCTGGGGAAATATACCTCCAATGGGTCCCTTTATGGATCCTGACGGAGGGTTTTGGGCACAAGTAGAACGACAACCGCCTTCTAATTTAAATGATCAATTCCTCGGGCTAATGGATTCTGTGCAGGTCTTTTTTGACGATCGCAGGGTGCCTCATGTTTTCGCTCAAAATGATCATGACCTTTACTTTATGCAGGGATTCCTACAAGCCCGGGACCGGTTATTTCAAATGGAAATGCAAACCTATGACGCGGCTGGCCGTCTGAGTGAATTAATCGGTCCTTCTTTAGTGGAAAGAGACCGGCAAAGCCGTAGATGGGGCATGGTATTTGGAGCTGAAAAAGCCGTAGCAGAGGTTCAGAAACACGAATCCTCATGGACTATTTTTAAGGCCTATTCTGCCGGGGTAAATGCATTTATATCTTCTTTGGAGCCAGAGCAATATCCCCTCGAATATAAATTGCTAGACATATCGCCAGAACCTTGGACTCCGCTTAAAACGGCCCTTTTACTTAAAAACATGACGCGTACCTTAGCGGCTGGTAACAATGATGTCTCCCATAGTAATACCTTAGCGTATTTTGGCCCAGAGTTTATTGAACAATTTTTTGATAAAGATCATGATCTGTTAGATCCCATTATACCATCCAGTCGAGTATGGGATTTTGAACGGGTCCCGGTTAGCCGACCCGATACTCTTTTTGTGCCTAAAGTAGCGAAAAGCATACAGCCATTTCCTGTGCCGGAAGGTATAGGGAGTAATAATTGGGCGGTAAGTGGCGAGAAAACAGCCTCTGGATACCCCATCCTAAGCAATGACCCCCATTTGCGGTTAACGCTCCCCTCCATTTGGTACGAGATCCAGTTGCATGGACCAGGGATGAATACCTATGGAGTAAGTTTGTTGGGAGCACCAGGGGTAGTCATTGGTTTTAATGAGCAAATTGCCTGGGGAGTAACCAACGTAGCTCCTGATGTATTGGATTGGTATGAAATTAGATTCGAAAATCAAAAGAAAGAGCGGTACTGGCACGATGAGCAGTGGAAAGTAACATCGAAACGTATCGAAGAAATTCATGTCAGGGGTGGTGAAACCATTATCGATACCGTTGTATATACCCATCATGGCCCTGTTTCCGAAGTAAGCAGTATAAATACAGATGGGCAAAAAGGCTCAACAGAACCTATTTATCATGCTTTGCGATGGATTGCTCATGAGCCATCTAACGAAATAAGAGCTTTTTATCAGTTGAATAGAGCGGAGAATTACGATGAGTTTGTAGAAGCGTTAACCCATTATCAAGCCCCGGCTCAAAACTTTGTATTTGCTAGTACCGATGGAGACATTGCACTTTGGGTAAATGGACGATTCCCAAACAAATGGGATGGTCAGGGGCGAACAGTAAGTGATGGTACAGACCCTCTGTATGATTGGCAAGGTTGGATTCCCAGAGAACATCATCCTTTCACTAAAAACCCCGAAAGAGGATTTGTGAGTTCGGCCAACCAAGAGTCTACGGCACCCGATTATCCATACTATATGGACGATGTGTACGCTCCTTTTGAGAGAGGTCGACGTATTAACCAGCGCTTATCCGAATTAGAAAATATAACTAAGGAAGACATGCAGGCATTGTTGATGGATAACTATTCCTATCATGCAGCAGAAATATTACCCAATATGCTAAGCTGGATTCAGACCGACTCATTAAATGCAATCCAAAGCGAGGTATTGGATTCTTTGCAAATATGGAATTACTATAACAATGCGTCCTATCGTGCTCCAAGCGTATTTAGATCTTGGTGGTACAAATTATATGAAGCCATTCTGGTTGATGAATACGACGCTGATTTTCCATTAAGAACCCCCGCTAGAGATCGTTTAGTACAACAGCTCAAAGAAGACTCAAATTTCTGGATGGTGGACAATCGCACTACCGAAGTGGTTGAAACTATTGAAGACCAAGCAACGCGATCATTTATTTTGGCATTGAACGACCTGACCGAGGCTTACGGCGTTTGGAGTGATGATTGGGATTGGGGCTGGGTCATAAATAACGACATACCACATATAACTCAAACCAATGGCTTGGGAGTGAGTGACCTTTACAGTAGTGGGGGTGCGGAATCGGTTAATGCTACGCGAGGTAGTTCTGGGCCTTCTTGGCGAATGATTGTTGAACTTGGTCCTGAAATTAAGGCGTGGGGGGTGTATCCTGGTGGCGCATCTGGGAATCCAGGTTCTCCTAATTATGATCACATGATAGAATCGTGGCGAACCGGAAAATTGTATGAATTACACTTTTTCAAAGAACCCCCTTTTGGTTCTAGTTCGTTGCCGGATCAGGAATCGAAGTCATTAGTTAAATGGAGTTTAAGACCATGATCATACTATTTCTTTTAATTGCTGGAAATGCATTTTTCTTGAATTTAGTGCTTCCTTGGTGGTCAGCAGCTTTGCCAGGGTTGTTTTTTGGTTATCGGCTGAATGTAACTCCTATTCGAGCTTTTGGGTTGGGGTTCTTTGCCGTTTTCTTGGCATGGGGCGCTCATGCGGCCTATGTACATATAGCCAGTAATGGGGTATTGAGCTCACGCATGGCCGAGCTTTTTGGATTGACTCAGGAATGGATTCTCATAGTAATAACCGCAGTAATTGGTGGTATGTTAAGTGGATGTGCCACCCTAACAAGCTCACTACTGGCTCACAGTCGAAATAAAAAATAGAAAGATGGTCTTGATGCAATCAGGCTATCTGTTTATCTTAGTGAAATTGCAATCTAAGCTTGTTGATCATAGCGTTTTTAATTTCATATAGGTACAATCCAATAAGGTTATTTTTACTACGAATTATGACTTTGATGGTGCGACTTACAAAAGGTCAGGGGTCGCAGCATTAATGAAATTATTCGCTAATCATATATCACTAAAGTCCGGCGCGGTTCTCGTAGTCGGATTTTTTTTGAGCATTGGTTCAAGAAGTAGAGGCATATTCAATTCGCATAAACCAATGGCTGCTATTTTTAACCTAAGAGTCAACCATTGCAATAGTAACCCCCTAACTAACAGGATTCTTTAACTATGGCTTTGCAACCTCGAGAAAAAGCAATTTTAGCACTAAGTGACGGAACAGTTGTGCATGGATTTTCGGTCGGATATAAGGGAATTACCGGCGGTGAGTTATGTTTTAACACCAGTATGACAGGGTATCAAGAGATTTTTACCGATCCAAGCTATTTCGGACAGCTTATGATGATGACCTACCCTCATATTGGTAATTATGGTACGATGGATCGGGACGATGAGCATAGAAAAGTGATGGTGGCAGGTGTAATCACTCGAGCCTTTTCTCATGAATTTAGTAATCCCTTAGCTGATCGCAGTCTTCAGCAGTATCTTGAAGATCATAAAGTCGTTGGTATTTCCGGGGTAGATACTCGGGCCTTAGTACGACACATTAGGGAAAAGGGGGTTATGAATGCGGTTATCTCATCCGAGGAATTAGACCCGGAGGTATTGGTGCAAAAGGCGATCGATTGGGAACCTATGGAAGGTTTAGAACTAGCCACTAGAGTGACTAGAAAGGAGGCGCAGACCTATCAGCCCGAGGGGGAATCTCGCTATAGAATCGCCGCTTTTGATTACGGGATTAAACGAAATATTATCCAAAGTTTTTTAGCACGAGGCTGTACTTTGCGGGTTTTTCCAGCCCAGTGTTCAATTGATGAGGTGAAGGCTTGGAATGCTGATGGATTCTTTTTCTCGAACGGGCCGGGGGATCCTAACCCGACCGGAGATTATGCCTTAGAAGTAGTCGAATTTGCTAAAGCGTCGGGAAAACCATTGTTTGGGATTTGTTTAGGCCATCAATTAATGGCGCTCAGTGAGGGGGTTGAAGTAGGTAAAATGTTTGTAGGACATAGAGGTGCTAATCAACCAGTGAAAAATTTAACGACAGGATTGGTTGAAATTTCAACACAGAATCATGGTTTTGCGGTTATAGAGGATAGTGTGACCGATGATGTTGCTGAAGTAACCCACATAAACCTGAATGACAAATCGGTGGAGGGACTTGCTTTTAAGCGGTTTCCAGGCTTTTCGGTTCAGTACCATCCAGAAGCCTCACCCGGTCCTCACGATTCAGCCTATCTGTTTGATCAATTTGTGGAACTTATGGATAAACATAAATCTTGAGCTAGGATCAACGAAGGCACAACAGTCACAGAACGAAACGAATACAACCCACTCTAACACTCTTACTACTCACTATGCCACGACGTAACGACATTAACAAAATTCTCATTATAGGCTCTGGCCCCATAGTTATCGGGCAAGCATGTGAATTTGATTATTCTGGTTCTCAGTCTTGTCGATCTTTGAAAGAAGAAGGCTATGAAAT
>CALKOA010000079.1 GCA_938091655.1 uncultured Balneolaceae bacterium
CCCATCGATAACATTGAAATATAATTCCCATTCCCTGTTTGCCCATCTGTCCGTAATTGTTCTCGAACGGTTTCACCTAAAATCACGGAATCCATTGGGAATGGAACTGCCATTCGTTCGTATCGCTGTTGATCATTCGAAGGACGAACGTAAAGCCCTGTACCAGAACTGAACAACCAATAACTAGGCGTTATAAAAGGAGTCCTATATCCGTTTTCTGCTAGATAATCGGCATTGGATGGGTGGAAATACTGCCCACGGTAATCGGCACCAATAATGGACATGGCTCCATAGGTATTGATAGAAGGATTATCAGGAGAACCGGCATCAAACACATAAGCGGTATACAAAGAATCTAAATAACCAATTCCGTTCTTGTTAAAGAAGGCGCCTCCAGTCTCAGTAGCAGAATTCACATTTCGAACCACTAAATCGGCATACATTCCAATGAACACACTATCCCATGTTGCCGGCGCAGCATATTTATCACTGTTATTGGTAATATCGTAGCGAAGAATGGTGAAATTCTCCGTGAAAGGGAAACTCCAGCTGTAACTTTCCAAGGTTACATCTGCGTACAAAGGAGTATCGTGTCCGCTAATAGGAGTGCCGTTGATATCCCTTCGTTTATCTGAAAATTGAGCTATGATATCTTGCTCTCCAACCGAAAATGGTGAAAAATACTCATCATTGGGATTCGTACTTCGCTGAGTGAGTGGGGCATCTGCCGTAAATTCAAATCCGGCTCCACCACGTGCATACCCTCCGGAAGTAGTAACCGATGCTGTAGAAACCCGTAATTGGGATTGGTTATAAAGAGCCCCAATCCATATCCCAGCCTCAAATAAATGCTCTGTACCTGTGTTAGTCGGGTAACGCATACTAAACCCACCTTCAGGATTTGTACGTACGTCTGGTTTCCCAAGCGTTCCGAAGTTAGTAATGGATAACCCAAAGACACCTGCATCGGTCTCAAGACGTTCAAAAGACGCTTGAGAAAAAGCTATTTGCGCACTGAATGCAAAACCCAGTATTAGCAGAGAAAATTTCAAGAAGTCGAGGTTGTTGATCAAAAAAATTACAGGCTATAAATATACATAATAATACAAACGAGTATGCCGTAGCTCAGCTAAATTAATACTGAGGCAACATTAAACCTTAGCACCAAAACCGTAACGATAAAAGACTACCCTAGGTCAATTCAACGACCATTTCATCTCGTGCTAAAGTTACTAACTCGTATGCACTCCCGTATTCCGCTTGTATCTGATCACATCGTTCTTCTAATTGAGCATCGGAATTATCGGGATCGTGGTGCGTTAAATATAGCTGTTTAATCTGAGAATCCCTTGTGATCTCAAGAAGCTTTTCCCAATTAGTATGTCCCCAACCCGTTCGTTCCTCATACTCTTCTAGATTATATTGAGCATCATGTATGAGCACATCCGCACCTTGGATAAACGCTTTAAATTTTTCAATAAATGCTCGCGATTCTACCGAATCATCGTGAGGTAATTCGTTATCAGGGGCATAAATGATAACCTTTTCCTCAATAATCACTTTAAACATTCCCGTTGGTATAGTATGCTTACCCCACATCATTTCAACTACATAATCACCAAAATCGTACCTACCTTCTTCAATACTTGTGCACTTCATTTCAGCCGATAGCATATCTAACGTTACTGGGAAGAAGGTGTTTGAAAAATGGCCTTGTAGAATTTCGTTACAGCTCAGCCCAGGCTGGGCCGTTACATGCACATTAAAATTTCCATCTGGATGATAGAACGGCTTAAAAAAAGCAAACCCTTGAAGGTGATCCCAATGTGGGTGGGTTAAAAAAATATGCCCACGCAACGCTTCTTTGCGATCTATAATATCGTTTCCCAAATTTCTAATTCCTGTGCCACAATCCAACACAAGAAGTTCCTTAAGTTGAGTTGCCGAAATTTGAACACATGAAGTATTCCCACCAAAACCCATGTTTTCACTGTTAGCGCATGGCGTAGAACCTCGAACTCCCCAAAACTTTATTGTAACCATAATTCTCACGTAAGAATTAAGTAAGATCTTGAAACACCGACGTTTAATATCCTACACATTTATATTTAAAGAGTATAGTAAATGCTCTTTATTATTCCGAACCCTTATTTTTAAGTAAATCAATTGATTTTTTTAATTCGTAGGCCTCAGCATGTTTTTGATCTAATTTATTTTTTGCTGCGGCAATTTTGTTATCCAAATCATCTAGTAAAGCATTCCCTTTGTTTGTGGGTTTAAAATAGGTCTTTGCTTCCTGAAACTGAATGATTTCCGCCTCGAGTGCAGTAATCATCTTCATCGCAGCATCCAGTTTCTTCTGGGATGTAATCACTTCCTTACGGGTTGATGAATCTAACCCCTCAGATGCAAGCTTTCTTTCCATGCCCAAATCAGTTCCTGAAGAACGATAATTGCCGTAGATTTTATCACATACTTCTCGATAATCTTTCCAAACTTTGTTTTTAAGTTTTATTGGGACATGCCCAATTTCTTTAAATATATCTTGTAATTTTTTTGCTTCTTGAACGGCTATTGCGGGATCATCATGATCGGCCAGTGCATTGAGTTGATCTATAATCTCGTTCTTTTTCTTAAGATTTTCCTTGTGTTCCTTGCGCACATCCTTAAAGTGCTCCCTTCTCTGATTATAAAATTCATCCATTACTTCTTTGAATTGCTTCCAAATCTTGGATGATTTTTTTCTTGGAACTGGACCTATCTTCTTCCATTCGGCCATTAGGTCTTGCATCTTCTGATGACCATTTTCGCTACTATCTACTTCCTTAATTGAAATTGCTTGTTGAATTAAGGCGAGTTTGAGCTCATAATTTTTTTGCTCAATGGCTCGTAACTCTTCTAGATTTTCCGATTTTTTATCATTAAATGCATCCGTTGCTGCCTTAAACGTATCCCACAGCTCATTTTCCTCTCTTTGCGGAAGATTTCCTGTTTTTTTCCAAAGTTTATGTAGTTTATTCACTCTTCTAGCAGCCTCGGCTAAATCTTCCATATCTAGTAGAGATTCTGCCTCTTTAATGAGCTTTTGCTTCTTTTGGAGGGCCTTTTCAACCGAGTTTCTGTAAGAGGTGTCGTGTTTGTAACGTAATTCACTAAATTGATTCAGTGCAGCATAAAACTGATCCCATGTATGCTGGTTTCGATCCAACGGTACTCGCCCAACTTTACGCCACTGATTCTGTAAATCTTGTAATTCGTCGTTGAGTGCTGCGAAATCCGCAGACGCTTGGTCTGCCTTCCCATTCAAATCTTGTATCTTTTCTAATAAGAGTAATTTCAGCGTCAGGTTTTCTTCTTCTTTTTGGAGTTTTTTTACTAATCGGTCAACTTTGTGATTCTCAAACTCCTCAAGCAAACTATCAAAACGCTTATTCAATGCATCTACTTCTGATGCAGGAAGTAATTTAATCTGTTCCCATTGTTGCTGAATAGATCTAATTTCCTTTGTAGCAGTCCAATTCTCAGCCTCAATTAGATCAGAAAGTTGTTTTAATATTTTTTTCTTGCGCTCTAAATTATCAGCTCTTTTTTGGTTTAACTCTTCATAATGCGCTTTTTTGCGCGCTTCAAATTCATCTCTTAGTGTTTGAAAAGCGGCTATTGCTTGCTTAGCACCATCAGTGTCAGGGTCTGGGCCTTCTGACATTTTAAGTGCGAGATTAGCTAATTCATTTGATACAAAAGCCCAGTCGGGTTGTAGAACAAATTCCTCGGCTTTTTGGCGAATGTCTTGATAAAAAGTTTCCGCATTTTCCACTGCTTCACTATCGGGGGATACAGTAGATTCTTTGGAAGAAGCCTCTGGTTTGGACGAGACCTCTTGTGCTAGTTCGTCTGCTGATTCTGACTGGGCTTCCGTCACACTTCCTAGTTGAGTAACCTCAGACTCTTGCTCAACAGGTTGATCCGTGGATTTTACTTGCTCATCGACCTTCGTTTCTTTCGAAATATCGGATTCGTTTTGTTGTTCTGTTGGTTGTCCGCTCATTTTTTCATTTTCCATATGCTAGCACCGCTCCAGGTTGTTTACCAACCTTCCTTTCCTATAGTTCGTAATTAACGCAAAGTCAAAAATAGTACTTTTTGCTTTTGCTACAGTTAACCTAAGATTAGCCATTTTTATTAAAAAATGAAAAAACTATGGTTTATAAATTCGAATGTCGGTTTGTGGAAATGGGATATTTAGTCCATGGCTGTCAAATTCTCTATACACTCGTTCAGTTAAGGACTGTTTTACTGCAAAAAAGTCTCCCGATGAAACCCAAGCTCGAACCGTAATGTTAACCGAACTATCGGCTAAATCAGTCAACCCTATATAAGGTGCTGGATCTGAAAAAACGCGGTCTTCTTCATCAAGCATCTTGTTTAGAACGGAATAAGCCACATCAAGATCATCTCCATAGGCAATCCCAATAATCCATTCTATCCTACGTGTATCCTGCGTAGAATAATTAATAAGGGATCCTGTAGCTAACGGCCCATTGGGAATAAATATAGTTTTGTTGTCCGGTGAGGTGAGTATGCTTACAAAAATCTGTATCTCTTTAACCGTGCCTGCATATCCTTGGGCTTCTATAAAATCTCCCACTTTATAGGGCTTGAATAATAAAATCATGACTCCCCCAGCAAAATTTTGCAAGGTTCCTGAGAGTGCCATACCAATGGCAAGGCCTGCTGCACCAAGAATGGCTATAAACGACGTCATTTCTACCCCAAGCATGCCTAATGCTGAGATATAGACCATTATTTTTAACAGAATAGAACTTAGACTTAACAAAAAGCCTTTCAATGACGCGTCCAATTCACTACGCTCAAAAATTTTCTTAAGAAAACGGTTGATTAGGCTAGTCCCCCACAAACCACCAACCAACACCGCAATGGCCTGTATGAGGTTTAGGCCGTACTCTAATAAAAGTGCATAGCCTTGAGCGAAAAGATCAGTATCAAGCATCTATGTCATAGACTTCTTTTAAAATCGCCTTTGCATTAGCATCTTTACTCTGCATGACCCGATGTTGTAAATTGGTAATGATTTCAGGTTGTGCCTTTTCAAACGCTTCTTCCTTTGCCAACTTTTCGTTGTTAGTTCGTACCAATTCATAAATAACATCGGCTCGAACCACACTGTATATTTTATCTTCGTTGAACGCATGAGATCGACAGTCCTCGAATTCTTTGAATACACGAGGAAAATCTTCGCTGGAAGTAGCCTTGGTAACTACCTCTACATCGGATGGGCTTTCAGCGCTGAGCGGGGTTTTACAAAGAAAGAAAAAATTTTGAGTGTATTTCATACAGATTCTATAGTTCGTTTACCAAATAATACGTGCCACAATAATACCTAATTCATGACTTCAATGCTAACAGATAAGTTGGATCACCTTAGCTGAGTTTAGGTAAAAAATAACGAGGAGCCAAAATGCTTAAAAACACGCCTCTTGCCATCATAAATAGAATCATAGCTATCCAAATTGCATGAATACCAGCATAGGGCTCGATAAATAAGTGAAGCGGCACATACAATAAAAATGTTGCAATAAGCATGGTATTCCTAAGAGGTTTTGTATTAGAGGTTCCCATATAAACTCCATCCCAAATGAAGCATATACTATTGACCATTGGGGCAATGACCGTATAAAGCATCACATAGTGAGCTTGTTCAACTACTGCAGGCTTGTCTGTGAAAAGCATAAACAAAGATTCAAAACCAAGATAAAATAAAGCACTTAGACTAAGGCCTAAACCCAAACCCCACTGCATCGTTTTTCTCACAACTTGCTTGAATGCTTCGGTATTCTTTTGTCCCCAATACATCCCTGACAAACTTTCCGCTGCGTACGCAAACCCATCGATTCCATAAGAACTTATATACCATAATTGCAGTAAAATAGTATTAGTAGCCAAAACCAAATCCCCCGCTCTCGCAGATGTCGTGGTAAAATAAGCGTAGACAAAAATTAAACAGAGCGTTCGTATGAAGATATCATTGTTAACTCCAAGCCATTCTTTCCAGGTTGATGGCTCCCAAAAATCACTCTTTTGCCATTCTCGCCACCATCCCGAAACCCAACGTTTTGCATAAGACTGAAAAAAGATACCCAATGCCAAAAATAACCCGAGGTAACTTGCTATCACACTTCCGAAAGCAACACCAGCAACCTTCCAATCCAGCACTAATACAAATACTACATTCAGTATTAAGTTAATAATGTTTAAGACTATGGTTATGAGCATGGGTATCCTTGCATTTTGCATACCTAAAAACCACCCATTTATTCCATATAATAGTAATGTGGCAGGAGCGGCCCATATACGTATTCTAATGTATTCCGTAGCATATTGTGCCACTTCAGCACTTGGAGATATGATGACTAGGGACCAATGAGCGATAGGATTTTGTAGCACAATTAAAGCGAGCCCAAGTATAGAGCCAAAAAGAGCGCCTCTAAGCCAAAGATTTTGGATCATTTGATGGTTAGCTGCCCCCAAAGCCTGAGCAACTAAACCTGTAGTTCCCATTCTCAAAAATCCAAAGCCCCAAAAAATAAAATCAAAAACTAGGCTTCCCACTGCAATGGCCCCCAAGTAATAAAGTTCATCTAAGCGCCCAACAATTGCGGTGTCTACCGCACCTAACAAGGGTACTGACAGATTACTGAGGATATTGGGAATCGCTAGATTAACAATTTTTGAATTATATGATTTCGTGGGGGGCATCGGTTGCATATAATAGGGTGTGAATGTATTTTGGGACGTTAAATTATATCTCGAATCTGATTCACTAATTAATCGATCCGTCTTCCCATGAACATAGATACGCGAAATAAGATACTAAGTGCTGTACTTGGAATTACCATCATTTTACTTTCATGGTTGCTATACGATTCCATAGTCACGCCATATAAAGTGGTCGAAGAACAAAAAGCCGAAACCGAACGAGTTCGTACTCGGATGCTAACACTTAAAGATGCCATCGTTAATTACGAGGCCCGGTATGGACATTTCCCTCCTACTGATGGTGGTTTAGATAGCGTAGTAACTTACTTAAGCACCGATTCATTGATGATTTCGATGGGTGATTCTTTATTTCGCCAAATGCCCCCACTCCAGTACAGCCCTGAGAGTATGGTCGTAAACCCTAGAGACACTTCACTTCGTTTTTTGTACACAAGAAATGATACCCTTCGTCCTCCTCTGTATCTCATAGAGGATCCGATGACTGATGATGCGGTTGGGAGTTTATCTAGAACAACCATGAGAAATGCCCCTAACTGGAATTAATGGAAGCAGAAGTCTCCAATTTAGGAGTCTGTTTTTTTTCAGGCCGAATGCTTTATTCGGTCGCTGAAAAGGGGGCAAAAGACACCGTTCAGCAATTAGGCTCTTATGAGTTTAGTTTTGATGTGACTGAAGCGCTTAATACTCCTTCTTCTGAAGCAGGAGTGCAGTTAAAAGCAGTCTTTAGTGATCTAGAAAAAGAATTCCACCTTGAAAGTATTCGTATGCTCACCGAGCCAACACATGAGTGCTGGACTGCACTACCTAAGGTTGTATATGACGATTCAGTAGAGAGGGAACAGCATATCGCTATTTTAATGAAAGGGGTGCCTCGAGAAGACATTGAGGTAACCTGGCATGCCGTGAGT
Organism: uncultured Balneolaceae bacterium; assembly: GCA_938091655.1. Taxonomy (GTDB): domain Bacteria; phylum Bacteroidota; class Rhodothermia; order Balneolales; family Balneolaceae; genus UBA1275. The sequence goes on from CALKOA010000079.1 coordinate 7,707, forward strand.
AAAACCCGGTTTAAATTTCTTTGCTTACGCCGAGCTCAGCTAACAAAAAATTACCGAAGTTTCAGTGATCAAGTTGCCATTAATGAGTGTTGTAGTGACTTCGAGATTGGCGGAATGTGGTCGAGCCATCATCGCCCAGGGGGTTCCTTTCTGTTAATAGGATGTCATGCTGATTCGATTAGTATTTCTTCATATTTGCTAGGCAGTTTCAGAGCTGCCACCTACATACATTTTGATGACCCTCAGGATATACCTTATCTATGGTTGCAACATGCCGAACATTCTCCATGGTTGCGTGGTCTCCACGAGCACATTTATTTTTATGGGGAACAAACCCATGAAATAGCGGAAAAATTACAATCTTTCATTGACCATAATTCTGCGCAAATAGTGTTAAATTCTTTGGAGACAATGGGCGTAAATGCAGATGAAGAAACCTATGGATTTGACCTTGCAACTGCTTTTCCTGCCATCATGCTAAGCCTAGACTTGTCTTAGTTACTGTTAATTTTATTCCAATAAATGCGTTTTTGTCGAGTAAAAGGAAAATCAGTGAACCTGGGCTCCTATCGTAATTAACCAGAGGATATACTCATGCGAATAATTACAGGTTCATTAAAAGGTAGACGTTTTGAAATACCTAAGGGATTAGATGTACGGCCCACCACGGATCGTACCAAGGAGAGTATGTTTAATAAAATTGAAGCCTACAAATACATTGAAGGTACCCGAGTATTAGACTTATTTGCTGGCTCTGGGAATTTGGGCTTTGAGGCCATTTCTAGAGGCGCCAGAGAAGTTCTAGCGGTTGATTTAGACCCCGCCAACCTAAAACTTATTGATAAAATCTCGCGCTCATGGGAAATTGACCATCAAATCAAAACCGTAGCGATTGATGTTCAGCAATTTTTAGAAAGCCCTGCTCAGTCTTTTGATTTTATTTTTTGCGATCCTCCCTATCACTACGAATGGATGGATCATATGATTGAACAAATTTTAAGCAATGGATGGCTTAGCCCCACTGGTTGGTTCCTGCTAGAGCACGATAAATATCATAGCTATACCGACCATACTCATTGTTTTTTTAGCAAAGCCTACGGACGCACCACGGTTAGTATTTTTCAAGCACAAGCGGTAGATTCAGAATCATGAAACACATAGCATTATACCCTGGATCTTTTGACCCATTCACCAATGGACATCTCGACATTTTAAAACGTGCAACGAATTTATTCGAAAAGGTGATCGTAACAGTGGCGGTGAATAATGAAAAGAAATCTGTTTTTAGTGGTAGGGAAAGGGTAGAACTCATCCAAAAATGCTTAAAGGGAACCGAATGGGGAACCCGAGTTGAAATCACCCAATTTACCGGACTCTTAGTGGATCATGCCAAAAAAATGGGCGCTCATACGTTAATTAGGGGCGTTCGACAAATTTCAGATTTTGAGTACGAATTTAGAATGGCCTTGACCAACAAACGACTTTCTCCAACCATCGATACCGTTTTCTTAATGCCGGATGAACAACTCACTTTTATCTCGGCATCCCTAGTAAAAGAAGTGGCTTTTTGGGGGGGTGATTTAAGCTCATTTGTCCCAAAACATGTAGAAAAAGCACTCAAAGATAAACTTCAACACTCATCAACCTAGCTTCCTTAACTTACTCATGATCTCATCACGCGCACTAGAATTACAACCATCGGCCACCTTAAAAATTACTGGCCGCGCCAAAGAACTTCAACGAGAAGGCAAGTCCATTATCTCCTTAAGTGCTGGCGAACCAGATTTTCCTACCCCAAGCTTCATTTGTGACGCAGCTGTGGAGGCAATCCGAAATGGAGCCCATGGGTATACCATGAATACGGGTACCCCCGAACTCAGAGAGGCCATCTGCGCAAAATTAAAGCGCGATAACGGACTCGATTATACCCCGACTCAAATTATATGCTCCAATGGCGCCAAACAATCCGTTGGTTTCTCCCTTTTAGCGATGGTGAATCCTGGTGATGAAGTGATTATTCCGGCTCCTTATTGGGTATCCTATCCTGCGATGACTCAACTTGCTCAAGGTATACCTGTGCCCGTGAGAACCTCTTTTGAGCATAATTACCGGCTCACTCCCGAACAACTAGAAGAGGCCATCACCGATAAAACTCGTGTGCTTATACTTTGTTCTCCATCTAACCCAACGGGTTCATGTTACAGCAAAGAAGACCTAGAAGGTCTGGCGGAAGTACTGCGTAGGTACCCCAACATTTCTATTATATCAGATGAAATTTACGAATACATTGTCTTTGACGAAGGGCATATTAGCCTGCTGAACGTAGCACCTGACCTCATGGATAGAGTTGCTTTGATCAATGGTTTTTCTAAAGGATTTGCCATGACAGGTTGGCGATTAGGGTATCTTGCTGGCCCAGAGGAATTAGTTAAAGCAGTGGGAAAAATTCAAAGTCAGGAAACATCTGCTCCCTCCTCTATTTCTCAGGCTGCTGGATTCGCCGCTTACTCCGGCACATTAGATGACGTCCTAGTGATGAGAGCCTCTTTTAAAGAGCGTCGAGATTTTATGGTAGAGCAATTGAACAGTATTGAAGGAGTCAGCTGCTTTAGCCCGGGTGGTGCATTTTATGTATTTCCTGATATTTCCAGCTATTTGGGCTCGGTTACCCCATCAGGCACACCCATCGAAAGCTCAACAGATTTATGTCTTTATCTATTGGATGAAGTTGGCTTAGCCTTGGTACCAGGAGACGCCTTTGGTGAACCAAATGGGCTACGGATGAGTTATGCCGCAGCCATGGATGACTTAGTGGAAGCTATGAATAGATTTAAACATGGCTTAGCGGGACTAAGTTAGTTACAAAAAAACTTATAATTATAATGCCTTTTGTATTCTTCTGACTAACTAAAAGAATACAGCATTGCTAATTAGTAGTTTCCCGTTGTGCCAAAATCCTCGAAAGAATGGGTTATCTATCATATAGACCACCTGTCCTTGACCCATGGGCTGGACTCCATACGACAACGATTCTTGAATGATTTGCTGGGCTTTATGGCCAACAAATCCACTTCTTGGAGCCCCTTCTTTTACCACCCCCACGTTCCATCCATTTTCTAGATACTCATAAGCCGTTGAGCCTAATTTCAATGACATATACTGCTCTTGATACCCGAAGGCTAGAGGATGTGTAGGATCCATTTCAAGTGCATAAATTGCGCCCGAGTTAAAGTTCACTAAAGAATTACGTTCTGCGTCTGCGTATCGTTGCAACCGATCATCCGGGTTGTCCTCATCTTCGTCTGCCCTGTTCTTTCGAGTTAGTGCAAAGCCATCTTTACCTGCTAAAAATCCGTTGGCGCCGTCCACAGCAACTAGCTTGCCACCGGCTCGAACCCAATCCCTAATTTCAGAGAGTTGATCATCACCAAGCGAATATCCATAGGATCCACTTGGCAGTATAATCACATCAAATTCAGTCCAATCCATACGAGTGGCAACATCTACGGGAATCATCGTAACCGGGTAGTTTAGTTGCTGATCAAAGAAATGCCATATATGTCCTACCATATTCCCCGATGTTCCTTCACCAGCTAACACTCCGACTCTTGGCGCTTCTATGAAACGAACCGAAGATGAGCCAAAATCTTTGCCTTGCGTAACCAATCCAGTAGTTACGGGGGTTAATTCCCGGTTATATACCAAGGCGGCTTCTTTCACTATTTCATCAAAAGTCATTCCCAGCGATTCATTACCCTTTCGAGTAATGATTAAGGTACCGGCATTGTAATTTTTCCCCTGAATACTGAAGGAATGCTCGGAGTAACGAGCACGAACTCCTAGCTTGAGTATATAGGCCAGAAACTGCGCATCATCAAAGGAAGTCCATTCAACTAAATAAGCATACGGGTTACTCACCACCGGTGTGAGTTTGGATTCGGTATCAAAGCCAATTGGCTCCACTTCTACTTGTCCTTGAATAGCATAACCATTGACGCCAAAGGAATAATGTGCTTCCCATGCGGTGATATCGTAGGTGAGTGAATCGGCCAGTTCAGGTTTAGGCTCAAATAATACTCTAACCAAAGTGCCCTGAGGCTGATAAGTATGTATAATATAATCGCCTTTTTCTATGATTACTCGTCCAACTTGACCGTTCTGGTAATCATAACCACTCGCTCGTACTTCATTCACCGCCTGTTGTACCTCAATTTTTTGATCAAGCAAATAGCGCAGGAGCCGGCTGGTATTGTCAGGATTGCTGCTGCGTTTTACCACAAAGGTTTTATAATTTCCAGAGCCATTTTCACGGGTGGTCTCAAAGTACTTTTGAAATTCAGCCAATACCCGTTCTTTTTGATTAACCACCGTTTCTATGGTTGATAAACCAGAAGTCGCATGATGAATCATTCGATCATACAATGTTAGGGTATCTCCCTCGTCGGTTAGTACGCCTAGACCGGCAAAACTGTGGCCTGCTTGTTCATAAGTCATCCCAATAGCCCCGTTAAAAGTGGGCCATGTATCCCCATAACTTGGATAAAATAAATCAAACACTTCACGAGTAAAGTACAGCCAATTGTTCTGATCAAAATAGGAAGCATGGTTTTGGCCAATTAACGTCTGTAGCTCTCGTTGCCATTCGGTTATGGCATAATGATAAGGCTCTGCCGCTGGCGCAAAGTAATAGGGCGAGTTATAATACTGCTCATGAAAATCGACATGAACCATGGGCATCCATTCCAAATACTCGCGGATACGCTGTTGGGTTTCGGTCTGGGTTTGCCAAGCCCAATCTCTATTTAAATCGAACATATAGTGATTGGTCCTACCACCTGGCCAAGGCTCATGATGTTCCATTGCTTCGTGATGGGGATTAAATTGCGCTCCTGTTACCGTTTTGTTCCAGTTCACATACCGATCACGACCGTCTGGGTTTACCATAGGATCGATAACGACCACGACATCCATCAACCAGTCTTGGTATTCCGTGACTAGGGCATGCATGGTGTATAATGCCGCCTCACTTGAAGATGTTTCATTGCCATGAACATTATAGCTTAACCAAACAATGGGAACGGCTACCTCGGAGGCTTCACCGGATTCAAGGCCAATTCGGCGTAAATTATTTTGCCTTATTTCCTCTATATTCTGCTGATTTTCTTCGGAACTAATGACCAAATACACTAATTCACGGCCTTCGTAGGTGGTCCCATAATCAAAGGCGGCTACCATTTCAGAGTGCTCCGCTAAGTGCTGTACATAATCCATCACTTTGTAGTGGGGGGTCCACTGAGTTCCCAATTCATAGCCTAAAAATTCAGTTGGACTTTGAAGTCGTTCTGCGGTAAATCGTTGAGCTTTGGTTGTGTCAGCTATAAAAATAAATAGCAACAACATTCCTAGAAAACAGCCAAGGGAAGGTGATCTGCGAACGTTAAAAGCAGTAGAGGTAGCGGATAATGGTAACATAATTGATGCGTAGGGTTAACAGGATATTCCATCCTAAAAGATTTATATTTAGGAGTGTTTATAAATGTACACAAACCTACTTAGCTACTCAAAGAGATTTATTGCTAATGCCAACCAATCATGAAATAGCCGACCAACTGGATTTAGTTTATCAACTCATGCAATTAGCGGGTGAAAACAGGTTTAAAGCGATTGCTTTTGATCGTGCCTCTCAAACCATACGAGGATTTGAAGAGGACCTAGGGACATATATTGAAGAAAAGCGCCTAACAGATATTAAAGGTATTGGAAAATCTATCGCAAACGATATTTATACTTACGTGGAAACCGGATATATGCCGGTTTTAGAAGCGTTTAAGGAAAAAGTACCTGTGGGCCTTATTCAGTGGTTGGATATTTCTGGTTTAGGCCCGAAAAATATTCTGAAAATTCACCAGCAATTTGGCATTAGTACTCTAGACGAGCTTAAGGAGTGTATTGATCGGGGTGATTTAGCAAAACTACCTGGACTTGGAGCTAAATCGGTGGAGAAGATTAAAAAATCCATTGCATGGATGGAACAGTTTGAGGAGCGTTGCCGCCTCAATGAAGCGGATGAAATTGCCCATATACTCATCCAATCACTACAGGATCTCCCCGGTGTACAGGCCATAGAAGTGGCTGGTTCCTTGCGTAGATCTAAGGAGACTATTGGTGATATTGATATTCTTATTGCAGCGGATAAGGCCCATATAAACTCAATATTTGATGCTTTTACTTCTCATGAACGGGTGGTTGAAATTCTAGGTCGTGGTGATACTAAAAGTTCGGTGCGCAGCAGGGAAGGGCGACAGATTGATTTGCGAATCGTCGAACCAGAATCTTTTGGAGCCGCACTCATGTATTTTACCGGGAGCAAAGAGCACAATGTAGCTATGAGATCAAGAGCCCGCGAACGTGGGTTAAGTCTGAATGAGTATGGGCTTTTTAAACTAAATGATGAAGGTGAGACCGATTGGGAGGCTAAAATTAGTTCCGACCAGGAATCTAGTATTTATAAAGATCTGGGACTGTATTGGATTCCACCAGAACTTCGGGAGGATCGGGGTGAACTAGAATGGTTTAGTGAGCATGAGCACATGCCATTGATTCAGCAGGAGCACATCCGGGGTGTTATTCATGCACATAGCACTTGGAGTGATGGTAAGTACAGTATTCAGGAAATGGC
>CALKOA010000080.1 GCA_938091655.1 uncultured Balneolaceae bacterium
GGGGTAGCTCATGCGTATTCACGAAATAGAATTATTTCATTTCCGGAATCATACGCATACCAAGGTGACTTGGGCACCCTACATGAACGTTCTTATTGGTCCAAATGGCGCGGGAAAGACCTCCATTGTAGATGCCATTCACTATCTGTGTATGTCTCGTAGTTTTGTCACAAGCTCAGATTCTCATGTGGTTAAACAGGACACAAAATCATTTTTGCTTCGCGGCCATTTTCAAGGTCAAATACGCGCACAATTTCAGTTGTCGCTAAGCTATTCCAGAGGAGACGGAAAGAAAATTTTTGTAAACGAAGGTCCATTGGACAAGCTCTCCGATCTCATAGGAATGGTTCCTGTGGTGGTATTGAGCCCTCAAGATGAGCAACTAACCAAAGGTGGGCCAGTTGAAAGAAGAGTGTTTATAGATGCATTCATTAGCCAGTTATCCCGTTCCTACTTGCGAAATTTAATGGAATACCGTCAGGTTCGACGTCAGCGTAATAAATTACTACAAAAGTATGCAGAAGGAGGAGCTTTTCGGGTCGAAAAGACCCTCATGCAAAGCTATTTAGAGCCTTGGAATGAGCAATTAGTTCGCATTGGGTCAAAAATAATGGATGAACGGGCGAGTGTTATTACGAAACTTGAACGTTTTGTACAGGTTAATTTTACCAAGATATCTGGTTTAGAAATGAAACCAGGGATGCGTTACGAATCCATGGTGCGTGGATGGGTGGAAAATGAGGAGGTCGTCGTAGACTCAGATCAGGCCAAGAGTAAAGCCGAAGTCGACTCCCCAACAACATCAACCAGAGTAGAGCGGATTGAGCAATGTTTCAACGCAGCCTTGGATGAGCAATTTGATAAGGAATTAGAGCGAGGGCAAAGCCTAGTCGGGCCTCATAGAGACGAAATTGTGTTTTATTTGGACAAGGTAGAGCTACGCCGATACGGCTCACAGGGTCAGCATCGGCTGTTTGCACTTGCCTTAAAATTAGGGCAGTTGGATTATTATACGAAGGAATTAGAGGACGCTCCGCTCTTGGTTCTGGACGACGTATTTGGTGACTTGGATGGGGAACGAGTGCGAATTTTACTCGAACATTTAAAGGCACATCAAGGCCAAAGCTTTATTACGGCGGCCCATCCGGTGGCGTTTAGTGATTTTGTGGATTTTGATCATCCGGATCATTTGTGTGTTACGATTAAGGATGGAAATGTAGCCGAAACTAACTAAGTTGGGTTACTATGCGATTAGACAAGCCAAAATCAGTATCAGAAGCATTACAGCAGTTTTTGGACCGCTATCCCCATCAGAAAAAATTGCGACAAGGAATGGTATTAGCTAAATGGGGAGAAGTTGTTGGGCCAAAAATAGCGGAACAAACGCACGATTTATATTTCCAGGGGAGCATACTGACCTGTGTGGTTTCAAATGCGGTGTGGCGGCATGAAATTCACGCAAACAGATTTCATATTGCCAAAAGGTTGAACGATTCGGTAGATCATAAGGTAGTGCAGGAGCTTAAAGTAGTAGCCAAGTAAGTCGATGCCACGCCCGACTCAATGGTTGTAAATAGGCATTGGCCAAAGTATATTTAAGCAAACTGTACAACGATGAAAAAAAACTCCCTGAAGAATAGTCCAAATACCATTTTTAGCCCTTTTATAAAGGCGGTACGTGCCATTGATACCGCCCTTATTGGATTGCGGAAAGAGAATGGAGCCTCAAATACCTCACGGGAGGAAAAAATCAGCGTTTTCGTTGTTTCCTATGTTCTTGCCATGACCTTGTGGATGGTGGTTAATTTGAACGGTTCCTATAACATCGATGTAGAAGTCCCTTTAGAAGTGGGTTCTGTTCCAGAAGGCATGGCTTTGGTAGATGCTATTCCTGAAACTGTTGCGGCCGAAATAAGTGGAGAGGGTTGGAAGCTTATTAGCCTGAAAAACAATCCTCCAGCGGTATCGGTAGATATTAATCCAGGTGAGATTGACGTCTTTAGTCAGGTTCGACAGCGCTTTGCCCCTGAACAAGATGTCTCGGTTTTAAACGTGAATCCCACTCGTTTATCCTTAGACCTAGAACCGATGATGAGCAAACAACTGCCGCTGGTCTGGCAGCCTACGTTTAACTATGCCGAGCGCTACGACCGGGTTGGGCAAGGGTACCTAGAACCGGATAGTATTTGGGTGTCTGGTGCGGTGTCTAAAGTAGAAAATTTAGAAGCATGGAACATTGATTATTCGGTAAAACTCAACAATATTCGCGATAACATTACCCTGCAACTCCCTATCATTTCTGCGGATCCTGCTCTTAGCTTTGACCAGACTTTGGTGAGCTATCATGAAACGGTAACCGAGTTTACCGAGGGGGAACTGACCCTGGTGCTGCGACTCGAAAATGCGCCTAGAAATCAACGCTTTAATTTCTCTCCATCAACGGTCACGGTTCAATATCGGGTGCCAATCGAACAATACAGCAAAGCCGAAAAAGCTCGACCATTTGAAGCATACGTTGATTATGGGGCTATTCGAAATAATACCACTGGAATAGTGACCCCTGAAATCCGCCTGGTTGATGCAAACCTTGCCATTGAGTTAAAGGGGTTTAGACCAACGGTGGTTAGTTTCTTTAGTTTGATTAATGAGTAAGTATCTTAGCGATGAGCCTAAGTAATGGGTAATTGGCGCTAAGCAATGCTAGTTGCTAGATACAAAGTTGTTTTAAAAGGTGCCAGTTGTCTCAAAAGGTGCCAACACATCCTCGATGTCGCGATGACCTGGGAAAAACTCTAGTAAGCGCATCAGAACTTCATCGACCAGTGCGTCCGGACACGATGCTCCCGATGTCAAAGCAATTTTGAGTGGGTTTCGGGAGTGTTCTAGCCAGTTTGTCGTTTCCAGTATTTCTTTTTCCCACTGGTTAAAGTGTCTTACCTGGCTTTGATCAATGATTTCAGCTGCATCTCTAACGTGATAAGTTGGGAACGAATGTTCCAAAATTTCGACTAGGTGCATGGTATTGGAGGAATTATACCCGCCCACAACGAAAGCTATATCGGCTTCTACTTTAGAGAGAGCGAGGGTAGCGGATTGATTTTCGTTAGTCGCGTAGCATAGGGTATCGCTGGTGTCAGCAAAATGCTGCTGAATATCGGATTCGCTAAACAATTGAAGGGTCGCTTTTTTTAGAATATCCATGACCTCTTGAGTCTCGGTAGCCAACATTGTGGTCTGGTTTATGACTCCGAAACGCTGCAGATCTTTTTGGGGATCAAATTCAGGGGTGCATTTATGGCCAAAATAGTGCTCAAAGTCCTCTTTAGGTCGGTTTCCTAGCATACAATCCGCTAAGATATGGGCTTCCTCAGGGTTTAGTACGACCACTACGTTTGAATGGGTAGAGCTGTGCGAAAAGGTGGCGCGGGTTTCCTCGTGTTCATGTTTCCCATGAACTACAAGGGAGTAGTGTTTTTTACCTAGTTGAGCCCCTCGTTTCCAAACTTTTTCGACAAATGGGCAGGTTGTGTTGAAGGCATAGGGATCAATACCCTTTGCTTTTAGTTGATCTTCTATTTCAACTGTGGTGCCAAAGGCGGGTACAATAACGATGTCCTCGGAGCTCAAGGAATCGATTGGAATGCGCTCGCTTCCATCGGTGTGTTGAAGAAAGTGCATGCCTTTTTTGAGCAGATCTTCGTTGACCGTCGGGTTGTGAATCATTTCACTGAGTAAATAAATATTTTTGTCAGGATGTTCTCGTAGTGCTTTATAGGCAATATCGATGGCGTTTTCTACTCCGTAGCAAAAGCCAAAAAATCGGGGGATGTAAAACTGTACAGAGCCAAAATCCAACAGGGTAGGGGTGAGATCCTTTTTCGTGGGGTCTAGTATTTTTGTAGCCTCTTTCACTTGGCGAATAATCGGGGAACGATACTGATCGGGGATGTCAAAGCTTTTACGAGCCATTTTATGTGAGAGAGAGCTTAGAGGTTTTTGTTGAATTACTTGGTAGTGGTCGTTGTTTTTGGAGTATGCCTGTTAGTTTTTTAAGAATGCCTTTTGGTTTTTGAAGTATGCCTGTTGGTATTGCTTGGCGGTGATGTGACAAGAAATGTATGGCAAAACTGGGAAGTTGAAACAATTATGTAATAAAGATAAGAAAACTAGCGAATAGCTTATTCAGTTCCATTTTGTAGTCGTTATGAATTTCTGTATTATTTGTCAGCTAATTATGTAGTAAAAGTACATTTTTTACTCTATAAATGAGCAAATTTCTGCTGTTATGTATAGAAAGTGCGAAAACGAAATAGCGTATATTGTAGCTTTACATTAGCCCATCTACATCATGCCAGTTAAACGGCATTCAATTTTATCACTCCCTCAAAATAACTGGTGAATATGATCACTTATTCAATTAAGCGCTTTTTGAAAAGCAGTATTACGTACGATAAGTATGTTCTTTTAGGTTTAATTCTTTTCTTGCTAAGCAGTACAACGTCTGCCCAAGTGGTACAGGTGGGTGCAGGAAGTTATACTACGACCTTACCATCTGGTGCAGTAGGACCACAGAATGCAAGTGGGCAGAATATTCTTCCCAAGGTTTCCAGCTCATTTAATCAACGTGTACAGACTAATGATTGGTGGAGTAGCTTGATCTTTCCATTCTTTGGAAACCAACACTCTGGAAAACTAATCGCTCATCCTTTATCTATGCAAGCCAATAGCTCTGGGCTTGAAATTAGCTATCAAACACAAAATGTACTAATCAATGCAGCACCGGGCTCTGATTATTTGTTCCCGTACGATGCTCAAATGACAGTTGGCATTAAAGGCTTAAACGCTTCCAGTACGAAAACGCATTCTTACGACGATTGGACGGTTACGGCAGAATGGATAGATGGGGATAAATCTATGCGTGCAACATTGGGACACGGTTTACCCTTTGTTTATTTTGAAATGAATGGGGGTGATGCTGCCATTAATTTTGATGGTAGCCCAACCGTTTGGTACAATACCAATGGAGTATTAGGGGTGACTGTGGAAGGTAGGCATTATGGAGTCTTTGCACCTTCGGGTTCTACTTGGAGCGCTGGAAGTCATTACACGTCTAACCTTAATGGAAAAAATTATTTGTCGGTCGCTCTTTTACCAAACAACTCAGAGCAAACGCTTCTAGAGTTTAAAGAAAGAGCATATGCTTTTGTTACTAATACAAAGGTTCATTGGAGTTACGACGAATCCACAGCTATGTTACGTTCAACCTATACCTATGAAACGGTATTAAAGGACTCATCCGAAGGTAATCTAAATGAAACAATTTCAGCCTTGTACCGCCACCAATGGTTGCATGTTAACGAGCCATTGACGGAGTATACCTTCGTTTCGCCTCGAGGAGAGATGAAACTGATTAAAGGGAATACTTTCTCTACGAATGTTCCATTTCAAGGGGTGTTACCTGCCCTCCCAAATGAAGGGGATTACAATCCTGATGTACTTAGTGCCCTACTAACCGCAACAACCAATGAGACGCTTGAGGTAGGACCTTCCTATGAGAACGGAAAGGCTATGGCTCGGTTTGCTAACATGGTTCATATAGCGGATCAAATGGGATTAGTCACGGAAAGGGACTATTTCTTAGCGGCCTTAAAAAACCGCTTAGAAGACTGGTTCACTGCCGGTGGAAAACAAGAGTATTCCTATAATGACAAATGGGATGTTCTTACCGGATATCCATCTGGTTACGGAGCGGACAATCAAATTAACGATCATCATTTTCATATGAGTTATGCGATTGTTAGTGCTGCTACTATCGCAAAATATGATCCCGATTGGGCTACTCAAGAGCAGTGGGGTGGAATGGTTAACATGTTAATTCGAGACGCTAACAATTGGAATAGAGAAGATGACCTATTTCCTTTTTTACGATCATTTGATATTTATGCTGGACATTCGTGGGCAGCAGGGCATGGTGATTTTGCTGAGGGAAATAATCAGGAATCAAGTTCAGAATCGATGAATTATGCATCGGCTGTAATTTTATGGGGTGAGGTTACCAATCAACCTGAAATACGTGACATGGGAATTTTCCTATACACCACTGAAACAACAGCGGTAGAACAGTACTGGTTTGATATTGATGAAGAGGTATTCCCTGATGATTACCCACATGCGGCATTGGCAATGGTTTGGGGTTCTAAGGGGGTTCACGCAACTTGGTTTGGTGGCGATCCAGAATTTGTTCATGGAATTAATTTTCTACCTATTACAAGCGGATCACTGTATTTGGGAAGACATCCAGATTATGTATTAAAAAACTACAATGAAATAGTAGAAGAGCGTAGTGGGCTTCCAAAATTATGGAAAGATTTGTTCTGGGTGTACTTGTCTATGTCGGATCCAGATCAAGCCCTAGCTAATTACTTAACAGAATCACCAAGGGTCGATTACTCCGATCATGACGAAGTATTTAATGGTTTATCCCAACCATTTACCATGCACTGGTTATACAATATGAAAAGAATGGGCCATGTAGATGTATCGGTTACTGCGGATATTCCAACCTATTCAGTTTTTAAAAAAGGCGAGGACAAAACCTATGTTGCGTTTAATGCTGGTTCAGAAGAAAGGTTAGTTAGCTTTTCTGATGGATACTCAATGAAGGTGCCGGGTGGGGAAATGTTGGCACAAACTACCCAGCAGTTTAATCCTAATGCGCCTGTTATCTTACTGAATGCTAATACAAGAATGGGTAAATCTCCCTTAACCGTCCAGCTTAAAGCATCCAATAGTTTCGATCGAAATGGACTTGCACTAAGTTATAAGTGGACATTAGATACCCTAGGGACCAGCACGGCCATGGATACAAGTGTAGTATTCATAGATCCAGGCTCCTATAAAATTTTCCTAGATGTGACAAACAGTAATGGTATAGTGTCAACAGATAGTTTAGAGATTCAGGTATTACCTAACGGTACTCCGTTTAGTGGAAGGCCAGTTAGTATTCCTGGGACCATTGAAGCAGAGCATTATGACAAAGGGGGAGAGGGGATTGCTTATCATGATGTCGATGCGAATAATCAGTTTTATCGGACTGGAGAAGGGGTGGATTTGAGTGGTGATGGCGGCCAAATCCATGTAAATTGGATTGTCGCAGGAGAATGGATTGAATATACCTTTGAGGTTGCAGAAGAGGGTATGTATAAGTTTACCCCCTACGTTGCAACCGTTCCGGGTTTTGGTAATTTCAGGTTGTTCATTGATAATGTGGATATTAGCGGTAAAAAACAGGTTACAGGGACAGGTAGTTTTATTAATTGGAAAACCATTCAAATTGAACCCGTGGCTTTATCACCAGGTAAACACATTATGCGTTATGAATTTGATACCGATTATGACTCAGAGGTTAACAACTGGTTGTTCAGTTTAGATAAAACGGTAGTTACCAAAACAGCCAGTACATCCAGTGAAGTAGAAGAGATGAATTCAATAAAATTCACTCTTGATCAAAATTATCCCAACCCGTTTAATCCTAGTACACAGATCAATTTTAGTTTACCACAAGCAGGAGAAGTAGAATTACGTGTGTACAATCTAATAGGCCAGCAGGTTTCGGTATTGGTAAACGAGCGACGAAG
>CALKOA010000081.1 GCA_938091655.1 uncultured Balneolaceae bacterium
GTTGCCCAACCAGTAGTTCGAGTATTAAAAGAAGAAGGGTTAAAAGGGTTAGAAAAATGGTTTAACTTATGGCGAAAAGAAGCAACAATGATTATGACCTTGTTAGGAGTTCGAGAATGGAGACTCTTAAGTGAAGAACATATAACACCTCATGTCTCATGAATAAACGTTGGCTCGATGAAATTGAAAGGGCAATTCAGCAGTTAGAGTTGCCTAGTGAACCAAGATCCTTATATAACCCATTTCAATATACAATGGGCATGGGAGGGAAGCGAATTCGTCCATATTTAACTCTATTAGCTTCTGGAATTGCATCTGGTCACCATACCAATGCAATGCATGCAGCCCTTGCGATAGAAATACTCCATAATTTTACTTTAGTCCATGATGATATTATGGACGAGGCTGAGACAAGAAGAGGGTTCCCTAGTGTGCACAATAAATGGGATCCCAATGTTGCTATTCTTAGTGGAGATGTCATGTATGTCTACGCTTTTCAGCAATTATTACATTATGGAAAGAAAGAAAATATAGGGCAGGATGCCTATCATGCAATGATGGAAGTATTTGTTCAGGCAACCATTAAAGTATGTGATGGGCAGGCGTTAGATATGGAGCTTATGCATCGTGAAAAGGTAGAGGTTGAGCAGTACGTGGAGATGATTGAAGGTAAGACAGGAGCGTTGTTATCTGCAGCTCTTGGGCTTGGCGTAATTGTTGGTGGAAGGTTGGATCTTTTAGCTAATATGCAAGAACTAGGAAGATTAATGGGGGTTGCTTTTCAAATGCAGGATGACCTTTTGGATGTGACAGCGGAACCTGAAAACTTTGGAAAAAAGAAAGCTGGTGATATACTAGAAGGAAAAAAAACCTACTTATGGATAAGAACCTACGAGCAGTGCACCAACGACGAACAAGCATTGATGGATTTAGCTTACAAGGGACCTAAAGAGTTACTCGACCATGCATGGGTAAGCTCGGTTACCGAGTTTATGTACAAGTATCAGGTCATTGACGAAATATCTCAACTAATCGACAATAAATACGCCCAGATTTACGATATTATAAAGGAGTTCGAACATCCTGAATACCGCAATGAACTCCATCAACTTATAGACTATTTAACGTCCCGGATAAAATAACTATGCTATTACGACTAGCCACTTTACTATTATTAAGTGTTTCACTTTCATGTGCCAATAAGGAGCTTATTAAACCAGGTGAACCAATTGACTCAGCATACGAAAAATCCATTGCTTTCTATGAGAAAGAAGAGTATTCGGACGCGGCTTATGGGTTTGATTTGGTGACTCGAATGGGAAGGGGAACCACATACGCAAAGGAAGCCCAGCTTTTGTTAGCTGAAAGTTACTTCAAAAATAAGCAGTACTTACTTGCCGCCTCTGAGTACGAACGTTTTATTAGCTATTACCCGCAAGATGAACGCAGACAAGAAGTTGAATTTAACAGAGCTCTGAGTTACTATCAGCAATCTCCACGTTACCGACTGGATCAAGGAACGACCATGCGAGCTATTGAGCTTTTCCAATTGTTCAATAACAACTACCCAAATTCTCCCTTTATTGAAGAAAGTGCTCAGAAAATAGATGAGCTCAGAAATAAATTGGCTCGTAAAACCTATGAATCTGGGCAATTCTATCTTCGTACCTTACGATACAAAGCAGCAACTATTTATTTTGATCAGACCATAGACCTATACCCTGAAACCCGCTGGGCAGAATCAGCTTTACTAAAAATTATAGAGACCTATGTTAGTTATGCTGAGCAAAGCATACAATCCAAGCAAGTCGAGCGGTATAATTTAGCTGTTGAGAACTATGAAAAATTTCTACAATTATTTCCACAGAGTACGCTTCGTTCGGAAGCAGAGTCGTTATACCTACAAGCTATAAGCGAGATTCGAAAGCTAGAACCGGTCGCTAATACAAATTAAATCACCAGAGGATGTCACATAAGCGAATTGGGCTCTTTGGAGGTAGCTTTGACCCAATACACTTAGGTCATTTAGCCATTCTTCGGTCATTTCTTTCAAGTGGATACATTGATGAATTGTGGTTGCTTGTTAATCCACACCCACCTCATAAACAAACGACAGATGCGAGCTATACTGATCGCTTGAATATGGTAGATTTAGCTACTAAGGAAATAAGTAGGTGCTTGATTTCACGTATAGAAGAAGATCTGCCAATTCCCAATTATAGCTACAAAACGATTGATTATGTGATCGAGACCTTAGGATACCCTGAAGTCTACTTTTGCTTGGGATCCGATAGTATAGATAGTTTTAGGTCGTGGAAAGATTATGATAAAATACTTGAGAGGGTTAGATTATTAGTCGCCCAGAGAAAGGCTAATTTTACTTTGCCAGCCTACCTGGAATCGAAGGCTATAATGGTTGAGCATGAATTAAAGACTATTTCTTCAACTGATCTCAGAGGTAAACTTCAAACAGGAGAACCGTTAGAAAAGTATCTTCATTCAACCACCATAGACTACATTAGTAAACACAACTTATACCGTTGATTATGCCTATAGATCGAAGTCAATTTTTCAAAACCTTAGGATTAGGAACAGCTATTCACATACTTGAATCGAGTGTTCAAAAAGTAACTACAGCAGGGAATCAGCATATAGTGCAGGGTAGTTCACCGTTTTGGAATGAAAAATTTGAATCTATCAAGCCAAGGGCATTACAACCGGGCGATACAATTGGGTTGGTTTCTCCCGCTAGTCCAGTATATAATCCAGACGATTTCGAAGAAATGCTGGTTAAAGTTAAATCCCTAGGCTATAAAGTGGTACTTGGAGAACATGTGCGAGACCGACGTGGATATTTAGCCGGTACGGATCAAGATCGTGCAAAAGATCTTATGAACATGTTTCAAAACCCAGTAATTGACGGGATACTCTGTGTTAGAGGAGGCTGGGGTTGTAATCGCATGTTACCCTATTTAGATTTTGAAGTCATTGCATCAAATCCTAAAATACTTTGCGGGTTCAGTGATATAACTTCTCTACATTTGGCTCTCTGGAAAAAAGCACATATGCATACCTTTCATGGTCCAGTAGGTACCTCTAGTTGGAGTTCTTATTCCACTAAATATTTCAAAGAGGTAATTGAGAATGGGGGGATGCCGCGATACCAATATCCCGAAAATCATGGAGAGGATCACCTCACCATAGAACCAGGAACGACAGAAGGGATACTCTTGGGTGGTAATCTAACCGTGTTATCTTCCTTGATTGGGAGTGAATATTTACCTGATTTTACGGACGCAATCTTATATTTAGAAGATGTAGGAGAGGATGTATATCGAGTGGATCGAATGTTGACCCAACTAAAAATGAGTGGGATTTTAAATAACATTAACGGATTTGTTTTTGGTAAATGCACTAATTGTGATGCTGGAGCAAATAGTTTGAGCTTAGAACAAGTATTTAACGATCATATTAGTCCGCTAAATATCCCAGCTTTTTATGGTGCACTTATAAGTCATGAAACAGATAATAGTACCATACCGGTAGGAATAAAGGCTACTATGAATGCAGAATTGGGATCTATACAACTTATGGAACCCGCAGTAATTAATTCATGATAGCGCCCCATTTAACATAGTAGTATCTCCTTGATAAATGGACAATAAAATCTATGCATAACCTATGAAATTCACCTGTTACCCTTCATATGGTCGTAGCAAGCAAACGTTTTTGAGTCGGTATAACAGCCCATAGATTCCGCTGTTAAACAGGAATGAACCGGAAGAATCGAGAGATATGATTGGTCCGCCACTTTATAGATTAAATCTTTTGGACCAATAATTAAGCCGTGTTCTTGGGAGATTTTATCCAAATATAAACTAGGATTATCTTTTAAACGGCCGTAGACTATTCTACCATCGATGTCGAGATAATCTTTTGAGAAATGAACGGCTCCACCATGTATCACAATTTGAGCAAATTCGTTACCACCATACTGAGTCATATACGTGGGTAAATCCCAAGCATTCCGGGCCTTTACTTCAATAATAGGGCAATCTACCCAAACTGCAATATCTTCTTGCTGGCAACTTCCTATATGTTCTTGGCTTAGGTCATAAAAAAACAAGTTACCCGGTGTCAGTACATCAATGACAGAAAAGTCATCCATCAATGAACAGGTGGGAGTATCTCCATAATAAATAGGCAAGTGGAGAGTTTTCTTTAACTGGGTAATGGATGCCATCAAGCCGTCTGAAAAAGCAAGAATAGATTCCTTATTAGGTTGTTGATACGAATTACCTGCATGAATATAACAACCAATTAGTCTTATTTTCGAAAGATGCTGAATGGCTTTGGGGAACTCGGATATGTCTGAAAGAAGGTCAATTGGCATTCCGGTCCGTCCATAATTTGGATCAACATCTAAAAGTACTTGTAAAGGCCTGTCGAGAATATTGTTAAGATGTTTCAAGTGCTCAATTGAACTAGACAATACCTTTAGATTACACTGATTATTGACCTGATTAATTGATGTAAAAAGTCCAGGGTGTAAGGGGAGGGCTAGTAAAAAGGAATCCCAATCATCCTGTATAAAATAGGCAAGCATATCCAAGCTGGATACGGTAATGTCAGTAACCCCTAAATCACGTATCCATTTCCCTACTTCAATCGACTGGTGGGTTTTAAAGTGTGGTTGAAAGTGTTTATCATTTCGCTGGATTTTATTACTGATTCGTGAACTATTTCGAATTACAATTTCTTTATCAAGAACCAAACGAGGTTTTTCAATCATAGGTTGAATGGATGTATTGCTTTTAGAAAAAATGACGTATTTTTAACAAAATAAATATTTATGAATTGAAAGAAAACGATCTGCAAATTATTGGGCGAATAGAGCGAATGGATATACCAGAATGGTTCCTATTCGGTTTAGAAGCAAAAATTGATACAGGTGCCTTTTCATCAAGTATACATTGCCACAGAATTGAAGCCTTCATTAAGAATTCGCAGGAATGGGTACGTTTTAGCTTGCTAGACCCAGAACATGAAGCCTACAACAATAAAATATTTGAGCTTCCTATATCTGATGTTCGAGAGGTAAAAAGTTCAAATGGGTTAACTGAATCACGTTACTTCGTGCGAGCTAGAATTCAACTAAATCATCGAATAATTGATACCGAATTATCCTTAACGGATCGCTCTGAAATGAAATTTCCTGTCTTATTAGGTAGGAAATTCTTAATGAATCGTTTTCTGGTTGATGTAGCTAAGGTGCACACTTCCAAAAAATCGATGCAGAACTAATATGTATTCGAGAAATAAATATAAACGATAGGGGTTTTATTTTGACACTTCACATCGGAATCCTTTCTAGGAACCCAAACTTATATTCTACTAGGCGATTAAAAGAAGCCATAGAGTCCAAAGGGCATGTTGCTCATGTGATTGATCACTTAAAATGTGACATCAATATTGAGCAAGATGATCCGAAAATATTTTACAAAGGGGAGAGCCTTGACTTTTTAGATGCAGTGATACCCAGAATAGGATCAAGTGTTACCTACTATGGGGCTGCTGTAGTGCGCCAGTTTGAGATGATGAATGTTTTTACTGCGGTTCATTCGCAGGCGCTTGTACGATCAAGAGATAAACTCAGGTCTTTGCAGTTACTTGCCAGTTCAGGAGTAGGTCTTCCAAAAACGGTTTTCACAAATTACTCTAAAGAAGTAGATAGTTTGATTGATTCTGTTGGAGGCGCGCCATTGATTGTAAAACTACTAGAAGGCACACAGGGATTTGGTGTCGTATTAGCTCCTACTAAAAAGGCCGCCCAATCGATTATTCAAGCCTTTCATAGCATGAAAGCTAGAGTAATTGTTCAGGAGTTCATCGAAGAGTCAAAGGGAGCGGACATCCGTGCTTTTGTCGTCAATGGTCGAGTGGTGGGAGCTATGAAAAGACAATCTAAGGAAGGCGAGTTTCGATCAAATCTACATCAAGGTGGTACAGGGACATTAATTCGATTGAGCCCCAGAGAACGAACAGCCGCAAAAACTGCTGCGAAAGCAATGGGTTTGCCTATTGCTGGAGTGGATTTACTCCAATCTAGTAGAGGTCCACTCATTCTTGAAGTAAATTCTTCACCTGGTTTAGAAGGAATTGAGCGCGCCACCCAAAAAGATATTGCTGCAACCATCGTTCGATTTGTTGTGCAACAGACTTTAGAAAATAGAAATAAACCAAAACGTAGAAAACGTATAAAACAAAACGCCTAATGGACGTAGATTTATTATTTATCCCAATGAATTCGGTACAATGGAAAGAATGTTCGTCACGAGGGTTTATCGAGCCTAGTCTGCAAGAAGGTTCCAAATCAATACAAAGTATAGAAGCATACACACCAACCATTGTTGAAGAAATAATCAACTTTAAATTTGTAGATCAAAACGATCTTTTACTTATTCTAATTGATCCCATTAGGATACAGGTTCCCATTAAAAGTGAATTTAATGACATAAAACCAAATAACGAAGAAGATGGTTTTGGTAATAGTAAGCGTTATCCAGTAGTTCATTTACAGGGAAAAATATCTATTGATGCGGTTATTGATCGAATTCCCATACAAAAAGATGAGGATGGTTTATTTCATTTTCATATTGAAACCATCGATTAATGCTCAAATAGTGTATCAGTTAGTCGAGAAATGACTAGTTCCAATATCTAAAAAAGCGCTTCACATAAACTTCACGATTACTTTCTATACTACATCTAGATCATAAGAGGTTAAACCAGATTGATAGGAGGTAAGTCATGAAAATTCCAGTCAGAATAATCAAACGTGACAGTAGTCTTAGAAAAAACTACCTCATAACACTTGATGGCGCTTTCATTTTATCCATACTTATATTCATAGTAGCTTTTAAGGTGGATTTAAATGTAGACACATCCGATAAACAAATCGTGATACAACAGCAGGAAGAGATTTTTATTGAGGAAATCATCCAAACCAAGCAGGAATTAAAAGCTCCAGCACCACCCAGGCCATCTGTACCCATAGAGGTTCCAAATGATGAAATACTCGAAGATGAAATACTAGAGATTGACGCAGAACTAGATTTTGATGAACCTATGGACATTCCGATTCCTCCTAAACCTATTCAACAACAAGATGAAGTTGAAGAAGAAATATTTGTGGTAGTAGAGAATCCACCGGTATTAATAGGTGGAATTGCATCGGTTCAATCGCACATAAGTTATCCTCCGTTGGCTTTGAAAGCAGGCATCGAGGGACGTGTAATTGTGCAGTTTGTTATTGATAAAACGGGGAAAGTACTTGATCCTAAAGTAATTTGTGGAATTGGCGGTGGTTGCGATGAAGAGGCTGTTCGTGCGGTCCTAAAAGCGAAGTTTCAACCAGGCTTACAGCGTGGAAGACCTGTTGCAGTTCGGTACACATTGCCCATAACATTCCGAATAAACAGTAGTGACAATAGCTAATCTAACTTACCATGCAACTTAGCAATCATTGATACATGAGGTCCAACGATATTGGATCTCGTGTCTTTTATGGTTAATGCTTTCTGATCGTATTTCTGTGAGTTAGTATCAAAGAACGTTTACATATGGTATTAATCATTTTCTACACTATATATTTGTCTCATAATATATATTATGTAAAGTTAATCATATTTAACACCTCCTAATTCACTTATCACCTATACTCCTCTACTACAGTTTGCATGTATCCATTCTATAATGAAGAATTTTATAGAAAGAGTCTATTTTAGGGCTTCTTTTACTTTATCAAAGTTAGGTAAGTTACCCGCATCCTCTAGTATCTCAGAGTATACTAATCTCATGTTACCATCAAGAACGAATGCACTTCGTTTAGCTACACCAATCATCCCGAAGTGATCGTTGTTTAAAACGCCAAAATTAGTTGACTGTACTTTGTTGAAATCACTTAATAAAGTGAAATTTAGGTTTTGAGATTGTTTAAAAGCTTTTAAGCTGAAAAAACTATCAATAGAAATACCGTAAACTTTTGCATTCAACGACTCATAAAGTTTCATGTTATCACGTATCGTGCATAACTCGTCTGTACAAACGCTTGAAAAAGCTAAGGGGAAAAATAGTAAAACGGTGTGATTATTGGTTCCTGCTTCAATTGTAATCTGTGTCGCTTCTGTGTCTTGTAATGTGAAGCTGGGTATTGAATCGCCAATTTGGTAGCTCATAGGTAAATGTCGTTATTTTAAATTATTTCAGTGTTAATCGGGTACTTAACAAAACTAAAAGTTAACAAAATCATTCCGAGACTTAATAAGATACTACCTAATAACAAGCCATTCGCCGGACCATTAAAATTGATGAACGGAATCATATATGCACATAAAAATGCCAGAATTGATCCTAGAAATGTCCATTTCCACTTGAACAGGTAGGTATTTACCCCGAAAATTAGCAGCGCTACTAGTATGGCGCCTGCCTGCATTATAAGCTCTAATATATCTTTAATCGCATAACTCGTCGGAATGACTGCAAAGAATATAATCCCAGATAAAGGAAGCAAGGTTAAATAAATTGGAAACCGTGCGAACATCGGCTTAGAATCTCTAATTATTACAAATAAAGCAGATAAAACTAAACTAATGCATATAAAATTACCCCATGTCTCAACATCTCGCACTAAGTAACTTGGCCCAATTAAAACATAGATTTTAGAGGTGAAAAAGCTACATAAGCTACCTAATAGATATACCTTGGTTAGATTTCGTAGATTAAATGAACTTGGAAGTAGAATAAAAAAACATAAAAGAGCTGCAATAATCTCTAATAAATGTTTTACGTTCAGAATCTCCATTAGTCTCCTACTTCTGCTTAAATACCATTGTTATGGGTACGCCGGTAAATTTATAGGTTTCTCTGATTTGATTCTCTAAATAACGTCGATAATTAGCAGGTAAGTCTTGTGGGCTATTCATGAAAAATTTAAAAACAGGTGGGTTGGCTTTTACTTGCGAGCCATACTGTATCTTTAATTCTCTGCCCCTTTTCATAGGCAATGGTCGTTTATGAAGTGTTTTCTCAATAAAGTCGTTTAATTCCGAGGTGCTTATTTGTTTCTTTCTTTCTTCAATTACTTCATCACACAATTCCAAGACTTTATGGATCCGTTTCTTGTTGGTCGCGGAAATAGTGAGAATGGGTATATAATCCATCTGGGGAACCGCCTCATACACTACTTTTTCAAATTCACGTACTGTGTGTGTGTCTTTATCGTCAATTAAATCCCATTTATTCCAAACAATGATTAAACCTTTATTGTATTCTTCAGCTTGTCGAAGTACCCGCTTATCCTGGGCATCAAATCCTCTTTCAGCGTCTAATATGAGTACTGCGACATCGCATTCACGAATGGCTTTTTCTGTTCTAACGGTGCTGTAAAACTCGATATTTTCCTTCACCTTTACTCGTTTTCGAAGCCCAGCCGTATCCATTAGTGTGTATTCTTTATCATTGAAGGATAAGTAGGTGTTTATAGTGTCGCGAGTTGTTCCTGCAATATCTGTCACTATACAACGTTCATCGTCCACTAAAGCATTCACTAAGCTGCTTTTTCCCACATTTGGTCGTCCAATGAAGGCTAATTTTGGGATATTTTCTTGTTGCTCTGGCTCATGATCGGGTAACAATTCAATTATTCGGTCCATGAGTTCACCAGTACCCGTACCGCTAATGGCCGAAATAGAATATAATTCATCAAATCCTATGCTGTAGAATTCAGAAGCCTCTAGCCTTCTCCCTTCGTTATCAGCCTTATTTGCGACGAGTAACACGGGTTTTTTTTGCCTTCGTAATATTTGTGCAACCGACTCGTCTAGCATGTTAATGCCGGTTTTTGCGTCAACTACAAAGAGTATTACATCGGACTCTTCAATCGCAATGAGTACTTGTTCACGTACACCGACGGTTATCGTATCCAGCTCATCCGGTAAATAACCACCAGTATCGATAATGTTGAAATCAACCCCATTCCAGTAGCTATCGCCATAATGACGGTCTCTTGTAACTCCATATTCATCATGGACAATAGCTTGTCTTTCGCCAACAAGGCGATTAAATATGGTTGATTTTCCGACATTAGGCCGGCCGACTATGGATACTGTAGGGAGCATTTACGTAGTTATTTAGCTAAATTATGTACTAAGATACGCAAATATATAATCAGCTAGGATGTTAAAGACTATTTTTGAAAACTTTGGATTCGTAGGCTCTTTAATTCTCTCCCTTGTGATCTTCTTGTTTTCTATTCTGTGGTTAGCAGGAATGGCAGGGATCACTCAGCCTAAAGATGGTGGGAAAGTTCGATATAAGTCTTGGATGGTATGGCTTGCCGTTGTTGTCCCAGTATTCCCAATTGCCTGGATTATTAGCCAAATTTGGAATCACTTCACTGTAATGAATACAAGTAAAAAATAACTAACTAATTGTGCAGCAATAATCTATATGATTAACCTCTCAGATAAATTAAGCTCTAGAGTTGGGTTAAAATCAAGGTGTAATCCATCATGCTTGCTATGGTTTCTATGTGATTTTCTACTTTAATCTATTGCAATACACAGGTGTAGTATGTTAAAAATACCCCCTAATATAAGTGCACCAGTCTTGCAATCGTACGGCTGGGGGAA
>CALKOA010000082.1 GCA_938091655.1 uncultured Balneolaceae bacterium
TCCCATCCTTTTTGTTCTTCAGAAAAGAGAATGCCTTGATCTTCGGCTTCATCTATAACTTTTTTCCATCCTGGCCCACCTGGCTGCACTTGTTCGTAAAATCGAAGGAGGGTTTCCATGCTTTCTGGTTTAGTCAGGTAGGTGGTTGCAATCCATACCAAGCTGGTAAAGCTTACTGCGATGAGCAGTTTAACCGCTGCAGCATCCAATAAAGAGGTTTCTACCCAAGCATCAGGAACCAGTAGGACTAACACAAAAGCCATGATGGTAGCCGAGGCCATCGCCACAATTTCCGTCCAAGCGTTAATTCGCCACCAAAACCAGCGCAATAAGTAAATAGCACCCGATCCCGCTCCAGATAAAAGAAGTATGTCAAAGGCTTGAGTTGCATTTTCTAGGATGGTCGTCGCCATGATTGCCGACAAAATCATCAAGCCAGCGGTGGTCCATCGACCCACAGCAACCAAATGTTTTTCACTTGAATGGGGTCGGATAAAGCGCTTGTAAAAATCATTTACAAGGTAAGATGCGCCCCAATTTAAATGGGTGCTTAGGGTGGACATAATGGCGGCTATGAGTGAGGCAACAACTAGACCTAACCATCCTGTGCCTAGCTTAGTTAGCATAGCTGGGTAGGCAATATCATCACCCAGGTATTGCTCTTTTATGTTAGGGAATTCTGATTTTATTGAGGCTAAATCCGGATAAATAACGATAGATGCTAGAGCCACAATAATCCATGGCCAAGGGCGCAGAGCGTAGTGTGCGACGTTAAAAAGTAAACTAGCGCCAATAGCATTTTCTTCATCTTTAGCGGCGAGCATTCGCTGTGCAATATAGCCCCCACCACCTGGTTCTGAGCCTGGATACCACACTGCCCACCATTGGACGGCTATCGGGATAATAAATAAGGTAAGCAATAAAGAGGTATCACTAAGATCGGGAATAAGATTCAATTTTGGGACCACATCTGGATGGGTAATTAAGGCTTGTAACCCCCCAATTTCTGGCTCTTGTAATACAATATAGGCGGCATAAAAAGCCCCAGTCATAGCAATTCCAAACTGGAAAAAATCAGCCCAAATAACCCCTTTAATTCCTCCTAAAGAGGAATAAAGGACTACGATAACGGAAATTGAAAGCACAATAATCCAGGGTTCTAAACCCAGCATGATAGAACCAATTTTAATTCCAGCTAAGGTAACGGTCCCCATAATTAAGCAGTTAAAGAAAATACCTAAATACAGTGCTCGGAAACCTCGAAGAAATGAAGCTGCTTTACCGCCATAGCGAAGTTCATACAGACCCAAGTCCGTTAGGACTTCGGATCGGCGCCATAACTTTGCATAAATGAACACCGTGACCATACCGGTTATCAGAAATGCCCACCAAGCCCAATTGTTGGCCACTCCACCTTCACGCACTAATCCGGCCACTAAATTAGGGGTGTCTGCCGAAAAAGTGGTGGCTACCATTGATATACCCAATAACCACCAGGGCATAGAACGTCCACCAAGAAAATACTCAGACGTATTTTTACTAGCTGATTGTGAGGCTACCCATCCAATAGCTAAAAGAATAAGGAAGAATATCCCGATAATCCACCAATCTAATGCTTCTAAAACCATACTCCAGATGTGTTACTTAAATTATTCGGGAATATGCAAGCAATAGCATTAAAAAGAAAACGGAATTACGTTATTGATGGGTAACTGTTCGTAGTACAAGCTTAATGTTTATAGCCCAATCATCTCGAAAATTTCTCTACGAACGTCTTCATTGATGGAAATCGCTAGCAAAATAGAAATAAATAGCCCGAAGAGAGCATAACTCAAATCTCGAAAGACCATTTTGAGTACTTTTGGCATAGGATGTCCTAGATGGACGCCTTTCCCGGTAAGACTCATCCCCACTTCTCGTCCTGCAAGTAGGCCTAAAAATACCCAAGTTGTGCTCATGGGTACGGTACTCACGGTTAGTTTGTAGATGAGTAAAACAGCATAGATAAAGTCAATAATGGTGGCTGATCGTATGTCAGTAACTCTTGATTTTTCGGTAACAATTTGTTGAATTTTGTCCCCTTTTAAATAAAAAAGAATTCCTAGACCAAAGAAAATAAACAGAGCAAATACAAGAAATTGTCCTGTACTCAATGAGCGAGGGAGATATACAGCCACATTGGCTGCATCCTGCATTACCCAGACGGCCCACAAGCTTCCAGAGGTGATCCATTGGACGGGAGTCCAAAACTTTTTTGGACTTGAGTTGCTAAATTTTGTTTCGAGTGTTTTCGTGACAACCAACCAAACAGTAAGCCCGGCGGCAAATGCTAAAAAGTAGCCACTTAAACTTTTGCCTAATACCCCTGTAATACTGGAAGCCGATGCTGCGAAACAGCTAAGTAATAGGAAAGTGGTAGAGACAGGCATTCTCAATCTGGTTAGAATGAGAAGAAAAAGAGGGGCCGCTACTTGTAAAAAAGTAAACTGGGTTGGGGTTTCGTTGAACCC
>CALKOA010000083.1 GCA_938091655.1 uncultured Balneolaceae bacterium
TCATTTACGCTGAATATTGATTCATCACTACTACGAATAGTAAGGTCATCTATGCTTCTAACCGCATCTAGTGAATCGCGTACCTCAAAGACTAGATCCAATGTGGTACCTGTGTAAAATGTATGACTAGCTTGCTCCCAATCCACACGAGTAATGGGTGGGAAAAGAACCACTACCTCAAAATCTTGGCGAATCCTATCCGTGCCAAGTGTCATAGCCGAAATGGTATGAACACCAGGTTTAATCGCTTGTAATTCTCCTTCACGGCTAACCACCAATGACCGCCGAGCCCTAGAGAAAAAAACCACGGTATCTGGTAAAACCTCACCCTCTCCATTTAGCACTTCTGCTTTTAGTTGGATTCGTTCATTAACCCGGAGTTCCAAAGAGGGGTTCAGAAGCCGAATCTGGGACTCTTGGCCATGGACATAAAATGGAGTAATAACAAGGAACAAACAGAAAATGGATAGGACTCTAGCATTCATAATTCGCAAAATTTTAGGGCTTTAAAAAAATATTTTTCCAATAGGAGTAGCTCTCGGTTAGCTCTTAATGGTGTAAGTGTTGTTCAGATAAAAGGATAGGTGAACAGCACTGTTAGAGTAGACAATATATAAAAGGGCTGCTATTTATCAGAAAAAAAAAGTAGAAATCCGTAATTTCTATTCCATTCTAAGGACTAATATCTTAGTTAGTTAATGTAGCAGACCCACGCCCGTTTTAAGGTTCAATTGAGCCGCGAGCTATCCCATATAAATATCTTATTTGAGCACCTAATAATGAGTATATCTTTTCAAAAATTACCTTTCGCCTATCGACATCATGGAATGAGTGCTGCCGATCATCAACACATGTTGGAGACGATCAATGCTAAAGACCTAGAGCAGTTGATTGCAGAAACAATTCCTGACGGTATTCGATTAAAAAGTGATTTAGCCATTCCCTCGGCACTTACAGAAGAAGAATTTTTGGTGGAATTCCGGGAGATTGCTAAGAAAAATAAGGTATATACCTCATACATAGGCCAAGGGTATTACGATACTTTTTTACCAGCGGTTATTCAAAGAAATATTTTAGAAAATCCAGCTTGGTACACCGCTTATACCCCATATCAAGCAGAAATTGCACAAGGCCGGATGGAAGCGCTCATCAACTTTCAAACGATGGTCAGCGATCTTACAGGAATGGAATTAGCCAACGCCTCCTTACTCGATGAAGCTACTGCAGCGGCGGAAGCCATGACGATGCTATATGGACAGCGAAAAGGAAGTAAGAAAAAAACAGCTAACACTTTTTATGTGAGTGATAAAGTGTTTCCTCAAACTCTAGATGTGCTCCGTACTAGATCAGCGCCATTGGGCATTCGGGTCGAGGTGGGCGAATTATCGAAATTGGATGTGACACGGGACGATGTATTTGGAATCCTATTCCAATATCCGGAAGCCGACGGACAAGTGGTTAATTACGAGGCATTGGTTCAAGCATGTAATGAGCATCAGGTATTTGTAGTAGCCGCGGCAGATCTATTGAGTTTGACCCTATTGACTCCTCCTGGCGAGATGGGGGCCGACGTAGTAGTTGGAACTACGCAGCGTTTTGGGGTACCGATGGGCTATGGTGGGCCACATGCGGCGTATTTTGCAACTAAAGAAGCCTTTAAACGACAAATACCCGGCCGAATCATTGGTGTGACACAAGACAAAGAAGGTCGACCAGCATACCGTATGGCCCTTCAGACCAGAGAACAACATATCCGGCGTGAAAAAGCAACTTCAAATATATGCACGGCACAAGTATTACTAGCCGTTATTGCGGGAATGTATGGGGTATATCATGGTCCCGACGGGCTTAAACATATTGCAACTCGGATTCATGGCTTTACTACTCTAACTAAAAAGCTACTCGAGGCCTTAGGTGTAGAAGTGCAAACAACCGAGTATTTTGACACTTTAAGTTTCCGAATGGAACGCAGTCTTTTAGAACCTGTTGCTACAAAGCTAGAAGCAAATTTCTATTATCCAACCGACAATACCGTTAGTTTAAGCTGGGATGAAGCAAAAGACTTTGATGATCTCAAGCTTCTACAGCAAATTTTCGAAGAGGTGACAGGAAAGCAGTCCGTCCTTGATTTAACTGAGGAAATGGATAAACTCGAAATACAGTTGCCTTCAAGCTTTCTTAGGGATTCAGAGTTTATGAGTCATGAGGTATTTCATGCGTACCGAACAGAACATGAAATGCTTCGTTATATGAGGCGTTTGGAATCAAAGGATCTATCTTTGGTCCACTCCATGATTTCTCTAGGTTCTTGCACGATGAAGCTAAATGCAACCAGTGAAATGATTCCCTTAAGTTGGCCAGAGTTTGCGCACATTCATCCATTTGCACCACTCGAGCAAGCTCAGGGCTATGCTCACATATTTAAGGAATTAGAGGCATGGCTTGCAGATATTACGGGATTTGATGCGATATCATTCCAACCGAATTCAGGCGCTCAAGGGGAATACGCTGGGTTAATGACCATACGAGCTTACCATGAGCATAGGGGAGACTCTCATCGTAATGTGGCTTTAATCCCGGCTTCTGCACATGGAACAAACCCAGCTAGTGCTGTGATGGCAGGCATGGACGTGGTTGTTGTAGAAACAGATAAGCATGGGAATATTTCCTCTGAAGATTTGGAAGCTAAAGTCGAGCAATACTCTGATCGCTTAGCCGCTCTAATGATTACCTATCCATCTACTCATGGGGTATTTGAGCATCAAGTGAAAGATTTTTGCGCTCTTATTCACCAACATGGAGGACAGGTCTACATGGATGGAGCAAATATGAATGCTCAAGTAGGGCTTACTAGTCCAGGGCTCATTGGAGCTGATGTATGCCATTTAAATCTTCATAAAACATTTTGTATTCCTCATGGTGGAGGAGGCCCTGGAATGGGCCCAATTGGAGTGGCTGAGCATTTAAGTCCTTTTCTCTCCACTCACTCCCAAGTTCCTACCGGTGGTACGTTTGGTGCCTCTCCAGTTTCCGCAGCACCTTTTGGAAGTGCAAGCATACTAACAATATCCTATGCCTATATACGTATGATGGGTTGCGATGGGCTTACTGAAGCTACCCGGCGAGCCATTCTAAATGCAAATTATATAAAAGAACGTTTAGCACCTCATTACCCTATACTATATACGGGTCTTAGTGGTCGTTCGGCACATGAATTTATCATCGATTTACGACCTTTCAAGCAAAGCGCTGGCATTGAAGCAACAGACTTAGCAAAGAGGTTAATGGATTATGGATACCACGCTCCGACCATGAGTTTTCCCGTGCCAGGTACACTCATGATAGAACCCACTGAAAGCGAAAGTTTAGCTGAACTGGATCGATTCTGCGAGGCGATGATTGCCATACGGGCAGAAATTAAGGCCATAGAACAAGGCGATTGGACAATAGAGGATAATCCACTAAAAAACGCCCCTCATACTATGCGTGTATTGGTCCAAGAAACTTGGGATAAAGCATATAGCCGCGAACAAGCCGTATTCCCGATTGCCGAATTACGATGGAATAAATTTTGGCCTTCTGTTTCTCGGGTCGATGATGCCTATGGAGATAGAAATTTAGTGTGTTCCTGCCTTCCAATAGAGGCCTATACTAGCTAAGTATATCCTCACAAATATAATCAGGAATTATACCAGTAGCCGAAATTTCGCGTTCGATGTGTTCTGCTCTAGAGTTTCCGGAGAGTACCAGCATGGTACCTACACCAAAACGATTTCCACCTAGAATATCGGTCTCAAGTGTGTCGCCCACCATTAGTATGTTGTTTTTTTCTAATGGGCCAATTTCTTGAACGAGACTTTCATAGGCGTACATAAACATTTGAGAATCTGGTTTGCCAAAATGAATGAATTTTTTTCCCAACATACTCTCCACTAGTTTAGCTATACCACCTGTGGCCACAGCTATATCATGTTTAGCTACTGGGTAATATTTATCTGAATTAGCTAATATCACCGGCATGGTTTTCTTACGAAGCAAGTTAACCGTTTTGTTGATATCGGTATTCCAATCAAAACCTTCATCATCCAGAAAAACGAAGGCGGCAATATCATCAATGTCATTGAGGTCTACATCACCAGCTGCAACGTGTTGTAAGCCTGATTGTAGAATGTAATCAGCTGAATTTTGGGTGCCTAAATAGGCAATACGTCCGCAGGTAATTTTTTGCTCTAAAAACTGCCTAGCCATCATCCCGGAAGTAATTATTTCATGTAATTCAATGTCATGTAAACCCAGGCGCTGCAGGCTTTCTAATTGTTGTTCTTGACTTCGGGAAGCATCGTTGGTTAGAAGTCGAAAAGTCTTCCCTTTTTGTTTTAGTGTTCGTATGCTTTCTTGAACTCCATCGATAAGACCTTTATGGTTTTTTACGACTCCATAGGAATCGAGCATAACAACTTTGTAATCTTCGATGACTCGTGAAAAACTAGAATAATTCATAGAAAATGAGTGTTTGTTTCAAATGAGTGAGAAAATAGGCTAGCTTAGGATATCCAATAAGCTGGATGGATCGAAGCGATCATCTAAGCTAGGTAAGTGAGTTTCAAAGGTTTCTTTTTGTAGGGTGTTTGCAAATAACTCGTGGAAAAAGAATCGTCCATACTTAACCACATAGGTTAACAAAAAAAAGCGGTAGGCTTCCTTTAGAAATAAAATTTCTCGCTCTGTTAGTGGGTTCACCCGGTGGTAAGAGCGTAAAAATAATTTGAATCGTTCGTGCATTAAAATATCTACGTTATAGGTAAACATGGTCCGGTCACCAATATCGGAAACCACACGCGCAAAAAAATAAAAATCCAACGTTCGACTACTTACGCGGAACCAGTCATAATCCCACCTTGAGTACAATCTCAAACCCTTAGTAACCGAGAAGTTTCCGATGTTCCAGTCCACAAATACAGGAATACGAACAAGGCGATGGGCCTCTAATTTCATGAAATTATGTTTGAATTTTTCTGCATGCTCACAAATTAGATCCCGATACATAAAATGTTCAAAACGACCTTCATCAGTATCTAGGTGAACAAGTAAGTCATCAATATCCACCTTTAACGTCTTAGAAGATGAGGGGAGAGTGTGGCGTACTTTTTCGCAGGCAGCATGGAATTGGCCCATTTGATTACCAAATTTGACAATTTGTTCCTCGTCCAAGCGCTTGGGGAGTTTTTGTCGAGTTTTGATGGGTCGGTAAAACACTACCCAAACATCCGCCGGTTCTTCCTTGTGTCGATACACAAATAACCCATTACCCTTCATTAAAGACCTGGATAGTACATCCTCAAAAGGATTGGGTAGGTTATTAGATAAACTATTGATAATACTATGATCTTCAATAAAATGTTCATAGCGGCCAAAGTAGGATAGTTTAGCGACTATGCTCGTTTTGTCTGATAGAATCATTCGATAGACGTGATTGGTTGAAACCTTGGCTGAAATATCTTCAATATGAAGAAGTTCACGACTGGAATCGTAGGCATCCCAAGCACTCCGAACAATGGCATTAAAATCGATAAAACTCATCTATATGATCTCAAAATAACGTTGTAATTCCCAATCCCAATCCTCTCCTAGTGACTGTTCTAATTCCCATTCTCT
>CALKOA010000084.1 GCA_938091655.1 uncultured Balneolaceae bacterium
ACTAAAATAGCGCCTTCGGGAGCTTGCATGACAGGACTTATAGATTCCATGCTTGTCTCAGTCGTAGTTTGGGACTGTTCGGTATCTTTAGAAGGCCAAAATAGGATAGCCACTACTAAAACGGTAATAAAAGACCCTAAACGTAAAAAAATTTGTTGATTATTCATTGATATACATTATGTGATGGATAGTTGAATGTTTACACCTACGTATATTACACTAAAAAATTGCACTCAGTTCATAAATTCTTCATTATTTTTATAAATCTTATCAGCACTAACCAAATAAATAACTGTTATGACCTGTCCAATATCTCGCTTTAGTGCAATGTCCCTGTTGTTTTTAGCTTTTGCTGTTGCATTGGGAGCCATGGGTTCTCATTTCTTAGAAAGTAAGCTTTCAAGTGGTTTACTAGATACATGGGAAACCGCTGTTCAATATCAATTTTGGAATGCCCTAGGATTGATGGGTTTAAGTCTATTAGAGCGTAGTTATCGTATTTCCCTTGGACTGGCAATGAAATTCATAGTTGCCGGAATTGTACTCTTCTCGGGCAGTCTCTATGTGTTATGTTTGGCACCAAATCCTTGGATCGTTTATCTCACTCCTCTTGGCGGACTTTCCCTGTTAATAGGATATACTGGGGCGGCTATACGACTAGTCCGTATGCCCACCGAAAACTAAGCATGGTTGGATATACCTTTTCATCTTCACATTATCTTCACAATTCATCCTTTTATTTGAAAGCAATTAGAATTAGCTAAGCTACAAAACGACTATTTATCAAGGGATGTCATTATTTCCCGTTGTTCATACGAGAATGCTACAAACTTATTTGCCTTTACACCGATTCGTCTTGATACTACTCGTTGTGTTGAATGGATTGCTGTTGACAGAAACTTCGGTGGCAATCACATCTTCTAAAAGCCAAACGGTTCGGACCGCTTTTGTGTATTCTGACGTGGATACCACAGCCCAACTCATGGGCAGGGTATTAAATGAGAATGGTATCGCCGTAGTCGGCGCTAATATTCGACTTAATGAATATGTAGGCACCTATACAGATTCTTCTGGTTTGTATATAATAAAGGGTATTGAACCGGGTGAATACAAGCTACAGATAAGTCATATTGGATATGTGGAGTATCAAAGAACCTTGGAGTTTATTCTAAAAGACAAGGTTTTTATAGAGGTGCGTCTTGAAAGTAAACCCTATGAAAATGGTACCATAGTGGTTACCGCATCTAGGACCCAAGAAGCCTTATCACAAGTGAGCGTGCCCATGATAGTTGTCCAAAAGCAGGAAATCCAACAATCAGGCAATCTTCGACTAAGTGATGTTTTATCAGAACAGTTGGGATTATATTTGGTTGAAAATCATGGCACTGGATTGCAAATGCAGGGATTTGATCCAGAATACACCCTCATTCTCATTGACAATCAACCCGTTATTGGGCGTACTGCCGGGACCTTGGATTTAAGCCGGCTTGCCGTTGGGAATATTGAACAGGTAGAAGTAGTCAAAGGCCCTTCTTCAGCATTGTGGGGCAGTGATGCTTTAGCCGGAGTCATAAATATCATCACATATAAGGGTTCAAAGCCTTTTGAATGGGGTTTAAACACTCGTTATGGTACCCATAATACCAAGGATATTTCTGGCCAATTTAATTTTAAAGAACAGAACCTTCAGGCTCGATTTTTTGGAAATTTAAACAGCTCGAATGGGTATGATTTAAACCCAGAAACTGTTGCTCCAACCATCCCAAAATACACTAATTACACCTTACAGGGTGGGGTAAAATACCAATTTCAACCAGGTCTCTCGCTCGATATTTCTGGCAGATATTATCGAGAAGATCAATCGTTTCAAGATGTAATCCTTGACCGCAGAAGAAGCTTTGACGCGAATGGAACTGAGTTTCAGCAAGACTATTATGTTTCACCTACCTTGAAGTATGCCGTTGGTTCGGTTCACCTAATAGAGGCCAGTGCTTATTGGGGATATTTTGAAAGTGAGTCCGTTTTAAACTTAAGCGATTCAAATACTCGATATTTTTCAGATGCATTCGCACAGAAACTAAATAAAGTAGAATTTAAAGCCTCTACGTTCTGGGACAACACCCACACTACTATTTTAGGCGCAGGTACTAATACCGAATCATTAAATGCAGAAATTTATGCGGAAGTACCTGGCTTTGCCAGCACATACTTTTTTGGACAACACGATTGGCGTGCCAGTGATGATTATTCTCTAACGGTTGGATTTCGGTACGATAATCATAGTGAGTATGCATCGCAGCTAAGCCCCAAACTTTCTACCCGATGGAAATTAACGCAAGATTTTAGTCTAAAAGCCTCATTTGGTGGAGGGTACAAAGCCCCTGATTTTAGGCAGCTCTTTTTGAATTTTAGCAATCCTATTTCTGGCTATAGCGTGTTCGGCACCTCCACCTTAGTGGCAGGTCTTCAGCAACTAGAGGATAATGGTCAACTTTCAGAAATTTTTATTGACCCAGCCAGTCTTGGAGAAATAAGAGCAGAACGTGCATATGCTTTAAACATTGGGGCTGATTGGTTCGCAACGAAACAGACTAGTGTTCGTTTTAATGCTTTCCGTAATCAGGTTCGCGACCTCATTGAAACCCAGCGCATTGCCCAGAAGGTTAACAATCAATCCGTGTTTTCTTACGTGAACATTAGAAAAATGTATAGTCAGGGTGTTGATTTAGAGCTGCGGACTACCTCATTTTTACTCAACAATTTGGAATGGTCTGTTGGTGGACAGCTATTGGATACTCGACAACGGATTACTGAGGAATTTGATGATGTGGTAGACGGTGTAGTAGTAAAAAAAGAAAAAACCAGTTATGTCCCCATGTTTAATCGCTCCCGTTATACTGGTAACCTTAAGTTGTTTTATGCTTCCGAGCGCCTAGGGTTGGACGCAAATTTTCGAGTTCAGTATCGTGGAGCCTATGGGTTTGTGGACCTAAATGGAAATAATCGAATCGATGACAGAGAAACCGTAAATGGCTACACCATCATTAATACCTCACTAGCCAAAACTTTCAAGCAGCAGTATCGCGTTCAAATAGGCATAAATAACGTGACGAATGTTACTGATTCTCAGCGTTTACCATCCAATCCAGGACGTATTCTGTATGCCCAAGTTTCCCTTGATTTCTAACGAACGAATCTGCACCAGTCTTACATTATTTCAACATCTTAATTAACTCACAAACAAATAAACATACTATTTATTATGAAAAATCTATCATTATTTAGTCTATTAAGCGGGCTACTTCTGTTATCTGCCTGTGTAGGCGATGGTACCGACGGACCAGCTCCAGTCACTAATTCGGTTATTGAAGACATCGCTGCAAATTACAACACTATCATCGAAAATATGGAGCTAGTCACAGACATCAATGATTATCCTGGTCAAGAAGGTAAATATACCTTTTACGATTTAGATCAAGGTATCACTATTGCTGACTCTAGTTCAGATGTATGGGATATTGCCTTTTCAGGCACCACACTTTTGGCTAATTCGGCACATGGCGGTGGAATTCAGGTGATTCAAAAAAGCTATTCTGAGGTTGAAAATGCACCTGAATCAGGTTTTGAAGCTACTAATGCGTCATGGTATATCTACACTGGAGAAGCACCAAATCTACCTAAGCATGCCGTCTTACCGAATAGCAACGCTACTGTTATCATAAAAACACCAACGGGTAAGTATGCAAAAATGGAAATAATAAGTTATTACGAAGGAAATCCAGATGTGACTACAGCTGAGTTTGCTAATTACATGACTCGTCCTGCGGATGGATATTTCAGCTTTAACTATGTACTACAAGAATCTGAAAGTACCCAACTATATCATGTTGATTCTTATACATTCTTAGATCTTGACACAGGTAGTATCGTTGAAGATTCTCTTTCATCACAATGGGATATTGGCTTTAATGCTACTAATATTATTGCCAACACTGGGCATAACGGTGGTATACAACCATTAAACACGGCCTACAATTTGGTGGATGAAGCGCCGCTAGAAGGCTATGGAAGTATGGACGCGGCTTGGTACACTTATACAATGAACAACACGCCACCACATGCTATTTTACCTAAAGAAAACTACACCTTAACAGTGAAAACTCCGGATGATTTGTATGCTAAATTCAGAATTATTAGTTATTACAAGGGCAATCCAGATGTTAACTCACAAAATTTCATCAATTTTATTCGCCCAGCTGATCGCCATTATACCATTGAATATGCCTTACAAAAAGATGGGTCACGCTTTTTTGAATAACATTGAATGACTTGGTTGTTTCTGTGGCATAGTTCTTTTTTCATCTTGCCATAGTTATTAAAAGAGCCTAGTTCACAAGTGATTTTCCATTAATCACCGAACAACCAGATCAAACTTTGCCCTCTTTTTAGAAGAGGGCTTTTTTTGCAGCATTGTTAACCTCTTTAAAGCTCAGTTAAGCCCTATGGTGCCACTGCATCAGGTAATAATCGGCAGTTGAAAATAAAACCGACTGCCTTTACCTACCTCACTACTTACTAGTATGTCAGTATCATGTGCTTTCAATATTCCTCGCACCACAGCAAGACCTAAGCCCGTTCCCCCTTTATCCCTTGAACGAGCTTTATCTGTTCGGTAAAATCGGTCAAAAAGCCGGTCTAGATGTTCGGAAGCAATACCAATTCCTGTATCCTCCACCGAAATTTGTATTTGTGTCTCAATCTGTTCACAAAGCACCTTTATACTTCCTTCATTGGTATACTTTAAGGCGTTCATAATGAGGTTATCCATGACCTGATCTAACTTATCTCTGTCGGCATGTACCGATGCATTAGTTGAGATTTTTAGGGTTAATTCTATGTTTTTTTCCTGCGCTAATGATTCGTACGTAGTGATTATATTTTCTAGAAAAGACCTTATTTCCACTGCCTCTTTGTCTATAAAATGTTCATCCATATCGTAACGTTGCAACATTTTAATATCGTTAAATAAACGAACCACGCGTTCCACTTGATTCTGCATGGTTACCATATATTGTGCTTTTTTCTCCTTAGATAAAGCCTCTATTTGGAGCATTTCAATAGCGCCAGATATCGTATGTAATGGATTTCTGACTTCGTGGGCAATGTCGGCAAAAAATTGATTTTGTTTTTCGTTCAGCAATTGGAGCTGCCTATTATCCTTTTTAAACCGTTCCGCCATTTTATTAAGTGATGTGGCTAAAGTCCCGAATTCATCATTACGATCCATTTCAAGGGTTTCATGGGTCTGACCATCAGCAATGGTTAGTGCTGCATCATTTAGCTGTTTTATAGGCGCTGCCATATATTTAGAAAAGATAAAGCTCACGACCATAACCGCAGCAATAGAGAATAGCATACCTGCATAAATAATGTGACGAATATTGTCTACTGCCTCGTAATATTCTTCTTTGTCCTTACTAATTCGTAAGTAACTTACACTAGGAAACCCATCATCTACTTTAGCAAAAGCCACTAACCTTGAATAAGTCGGATCATTCATCACATAAATCTCTTCATAATTCCCTAACACTGAATCCACTACTACTTCACTTAAAAATTCTCGTGAATCTACAAATACTTGTTCGGGCTGTGTATTATAGATTGGTATACCAGTAGAATCAAATAAAGCTAAATCATAATCGAATAAAGCTGTGGTTTCTGTAATGAATGGAAAGAAATCGGTATTTTCATCCGAAGACTCAACGGCTTGTCGAACAATCCGCATATCGTTTTTAAATTCATCAAGTCCTGCTGCAAATAGGAAGAAACGAATGCTCAAAATAGCATAGGCGCTTATGGTTATTATGCCGATGATTAATAATAAAATGTATGTTACTGAGAGCTTAGATTGAATATTCATGAATGTATAAACTCTCTATTGAAACCATAGCCAACACCTCTGTAGGTTTTTATTAATTTGCCTTCTTCCATCATTTTTAACCGTAGATTTTTTATGTGCACATCTACGGTTCGATCAAAAATAAATTTCTCCTCGTCTGATATATGCTCCAAAATTTCATGCCTGCTGTATACGACTTTAGGATGTGTAAAGAATAATTCAGCTATGATATATTCGGTATGGGTTAAATCTATTTGTTGGTCACTTATATACATCTGTTTTGAGTCGGTATCCAAGTAAACATGATCGTACCGTAACCACTGCTTTTTTTCTGGTTGCATTCGACGGAGTTGACTCTCTACGTGCGCTTTAATCAAATGTAAGCCCGCTGGTTTTTTAATGTAGTCATCTGCACCTAGTTCTAAGCCTTCAATTTCATCTTTTTCTTCATCCCTAGCTGTTAAAAAAAGTACCGGAATATCAGATAGTACCGGATGTTTTCTAATGTGTGCACAAATTTCTTTTCCATCCATGAAGGGTACCATTATATCTAAAATAGCTAATTCAATTTCATCGGCATACGATTCTATGATCTCTAAAGCCTGCTTTCCATCCTTTGCCCAGTGAACCTGAAAATGATTCAACTCTAGGTAATTGGCTAACATTTCGCCCGATTCTAATTCATCTTCCAGTAAAAGTAGGGTATGTTTTATCTCCACATTCATGGGGGTTTATTGAAGATTCAGGTATGTAATGGAGGCTTGATTTGACAAGCATACAAACATATTTAGCACTATAGTTACTCTCTATAATTAACTAAATTATAAAGATAACTTTTGTAAATAACACCCAGTACTATGACCCCGAATGCCACATCTAATCGACCAATTGTTTGGATAACAGGAGCCTCCTCGGGTATAGGAAAAGCATTTGTACAGCAATATGCAAAGGAAGGCGCCCATCTTATTTTATCTTCTAGGCGAGTGGATGAATTAGAAAAGCTCAAATCTGACTTAGCCAGTGATTCTAGTGGGGATATAATGGTTCTGCCGTTAGACCTTTCTTCTGGGGATACATCATTGATGAAAAAAACAGAAGAAGCCTGGGCCTGGAAAAACAAAATTGATGTCCTAGTGAATAATGGGGGCATTAGTCAGCGCTCATTATTTCTTGAAACCGATATGCAAACTATTCGTCGACTACTAGAAGTTAATGTGTTTGGAGCCCTAGCTCTCAGCCGTTTTATTCTACCCAACATGGTTAACCAAGGCTCTGGACATATCATCGTAACTAGCTCAGTTGCCGGGAAGTTTGGGACTAAATATCGTTCCGGTTATGCGGCGAGTAAACATGCCATCCAAGGTGCTTTCGATTCCATACGTCAAGAAATGTATGAACATAACATTGACATTACATTAGTATGCCCTGGCCCTATTAAAACTGCTATAACTCAAAATTCACTCACCGGCGATGGTCAAGCATTCGGTAAAATGGGCGACTTACATACCCATGCAATGGATGCCAATGAAATGCTACGTAGAATTTGGCCTAAGATTAGAGCACGTAAAGAAGAAATTATAGTATCTGGACCTAAAGAACGTCTCGCATTGTACCTCAAACGATTAGCCCCAGGAATTTTGAATCGTATTCTAAAACGGTCAAAAGTAGTATGATCAAGTGAATGAAATGAGCATACATTTCTATAACTCATCGATTCATTCCAAGCTACACTACCTTAATCGACTTCTTTTTTTCAAATAGTGAATGAGTGCCTCATTAAAGGGCTTCTCAGTGGTTACGGATTCAAAATCTATCTGAAACTCATTACAGGCCTGCTTAAACCTTTGCATATACATAGCCACTTTAGCTCGATAATCCTGGCCAATCTGTGCGGGTGAAATCTCGATTTGTTCACCACTCTCCAGATCTTCTAGTAAATAACGATCATGTTCAAGGTCTAAGTTCAACTCGGTAGAATGTTCGGTTACGTTAAACAATATAACTTCGTGCTTGCGATGGCGTAAATGTTTAAGCGCCGATATCAATGCTTCATGCGCTTCTATATTTTCAAATAAATCAGTAAATATAACTACTAAACTTCGCTGGTGAATACGTTCAGCTAACTCATGTAATGCGGCAGCTGACCCTGTACGTTCGCCTTTATTTTTTGTTAAATAAGGCTCCATTTCTAAAAAAATTCGCCTCAAATGCCTCCTAGTACCCTTAGCAGGGAGCAAACTACCGATGGTATCAGCAAAAGAAGCAAATCCTACCGCATCTCTTTGGCCTTGCATTAGATACCCCATTGCTGCAGCTAAATGGGTAGAATACTGAAGTTTAGTCCATTTAGCCTTATGTTGAAAATGCATGGAAGAACTCGTATCCAAAACTAAAAAACATCGCAAATTGGTTTCTTCTTCGTACTGCTTCACATAGAAACGCTCTTTATTTCCATATGCCTTCCAATCTATATGCTTAAAATCGTCGCCTGTGTTATAAGGTCTATGTTCCGCGAATTCAACACTAAAGCCATGATAAGGGCTTTTATGTAGGCCAGCGATGAATCCCTCAACAATTTTTTGGGCTTTAAGCTCTAATCCTTTTATTTGGGAAAGTATTTCTGGATCAATATTCATAGTCAATGGTACTAAAACAGACCCACAAATGCCCAAATTACCGGCTATTTAGACAAATAAAGATTCTTGAATTCGAAAGGTTTCCTAAAGTGTTCATCCTTAAAGTCTTGGGCAAAATAAATACTTTCCCCCGTCGACTTCATTTCTGGTCCTAACTCTTTTTTAACCCCAGGAAATTTATCGAAAGGAAATACTGGCTCCTTGATGGCCCAACATTTTAGCTTAGATTCTAAGTCAAACTCGCTGAGTTTTGCACCTAACATCACCTTCACTCCTATGGCTGCCTCTGGCCGCTGGGTGGCTTTAGCAAGGAATGGGATAGTACGAGTAGTTCGAGGGTTTGCTTCTAAAATATATACCTTATCATTTTTTACTGCATATTGCACATTTAAAAACCCTTGAATATCCATAGCTTCCGCTATTCGCTCTTGATATGCTCGGATGGTTGCCTGAATCTCTGCTGACAAGGAGTAGGGGGGGATAACAGCTGTTGAATCACCAGAATGTACCCCTGCTGGTTCAATATGTTGCATCATTCCAGCAATGTGAAGTTGCTCACCATCATAAACAGAATCTACGTCCACTTCAATGGCATGTTCTAGATATTTATCGATCAAAAATGCATTTTCTGGATGAGTCTTTAAAATGTTGGCTACATATCGCTCAAGCTCCTCTTGTTTGACTGCAATCCGCATACCTTGACCGCCTAATACATAACTTGGGCGAATTAACACCGGATACCCAATACGATCAGCAATGCTTAAAGCCCCTTCTACATCGGTAGCCGTACCATATTCAGGAAAAGGAATATCTAGACGAATAAGTAAATCTGAAAAGGCACCCCTATCTTCAGCAAAATCGATTCGTTCAAACTCAGTCCCAAAAATATGGATTCCCGCCTTGACCAAGCGCTTACCTAATTTCAACGCAGTTTGGCCACCTACCTGGATAATGACCCCTTCTGGTTGTTCGTGCTCAATGATATCAAGTACTCTTTCCCAATAAACAGGCTCAAAATATAGTTTATCTGCAAAGTCAAAGTCCGTAGAAACGGTTTCTGGATTACAATTAATCATGATTGCTTCATAACCCATCTCTTTTGCTGCAAGCACGGCGTGCACACAAGAGTAATCAAATTCTATGCCCTGTCCTATACGATTGGGACCACTCCCTAAAATGACCACTTTCTTGCGATCAGACACGATGCTCTCATTTTCACCTTCATACGCAGAATAGTAATAGGGCGTTTTGGCCGGAAACTCTGCCGCACAGGTGTCAACCACTTTAAATACTGATTTAAGACCTAATCCTAAACGATAGGCACGAACCTGATCATCAGTTACCTTTTCACCCGACTTGCTCACTAGCCAAGCAATTTGTGCGTCCGAAAACCCTGCTTGCTTAAGCTCATAGAGCTCTTCTTTTGTAAGTTCTCCTAGAGCTTTGCCCTCCGTTCTATTCTCCAATGATACCATGTATTCA
The DNA here is from genome assembly GCA_938091655.1 of uncultured Balneolaceae bacterium. Taxonomy (GTDB): domain Bacteria; phylum Bacteroidota; class Rhodothermia; order Balneolales; family Balneolaceae; genus UBA1275. The sequence continues at coordinate 10,018 of CALKOA010000084.1, forward strand.
ATCTGTTGAAGAAACCATGGGTCTACTTTGGTGATATCAGCAATTTCATCCACAGAGCTACCCAGTTTAAAAGCATTACGAATCTGCAAACTTCGATCCCAATATGGTTTAACCAAACGCTCTCGAACGGTCTTTCTATTTATTTCTTCATAGCCATCAGCGCCTAAACCGTCGCGTCCAACCTCCATACTTTGCCAAGCTTTATTGAGTGCTTCAGGAAAATTACGTCCAATACTCATTACCTCTCCAACCGCCTTCATTTGTGTGGACAATTCCTCGTCAGCTCCAGGGAATTTATCAAAATTGAAACGGGGCACTTTACACACCACATAATCAATAGAGGGCTCAAAACAAGCGGAGGTATTTCCAGTAATTTGATTGTCCAACTCGTCCAATGTATACCCAACGGCTAACTTGGTTGCGACCTTTGCTATTGGATACCCCGTTGCTTTGGAAGCCAGAGCAGAAGAGCGACTCACCCTAGGGTTTATTTCAATCGCAACAAATCGATCCGAACCGGGCTCCATTGCAAACTGTACATTACAGCCCCCAGCAAAGGTGCCAATGGATCGCATCATTTTTATGGCCGCGTTTCGCAAGATCTGTAACTGCTTATCGGTAAGCGTCTGAGTGGGTGCCACTGTCACTGAATCTCCAGTGTGAACGCCCATAGGGTCCATATTTTCGATGGAACAGATAATCACCACATTATCATTAGCATCCCGCAAAAGCTCGAGTTCATATTCTTTCCAACCAAAAATACTTTCTTCTATGAGAACGGAATGAACAGGACTCATTTCCAATCCATAAAGAACTTTTCGATCAAATTCTTCTTCTGTCCAAACAATACCACCACCAGCACCACCCATTGTGAAGGAGGGACGAATTACAATAGGTAATCCCCCCAGTTCTTCCTTGATCTCCTTTGCATCCAATAATGAATACGCTTGTCGGCTACTACATTGTTCTATCCCAATTTCCTCCATGCGATCCCGAAACAGTTGCCGATCTTCCGTCAATTCCACTGCATCTATATCGACCCCTATAATCTGAATACCCTGCTCCTTCCAAAAGCCTTCCTTTTCCAAATCTCTAGCCAAATTAAGCCCCGTTTGCCCCCCCATAGTCGGTAGAACCGCATCAGGTTTTTCCTTGGCTACAATTTCTTTAATCGAATCGGTTGTCATGGGAAGCATATAAATCGCATCTGCCATGATCGGATCCGTCATAATGGTAGCCGGATTCGAGTTTATAAGTACAATTTCATAGCCTTCTTCTTTCAAAGATCGACAAGACTGAGAACCAGAATAATCAAATTCACATGCTTGCCCGATAACTATGGGGCCAGAGCCTATAATGAGAATTTTGTTAATGTCGTTACGTCGTGGCATAGTGAGTAGT
>CALKOA010000085.1 GCA_938091655.1 uncultured Balneolaceae bacterium
AATCCATCGACTCTATGCGGAGAAAAACTGGGCCAACCACCCCACCTTAAGCATTAAAATTATACGCCCCCCGGCCGTTTACGGACCTAGAGAAACCGATATCTATGGATTATTTAAAGCCCTTAATTACCGAGTGGCACCAATACTAGGTAATCCCACAGAAAAAACCCTCTCCCTAGTTCACGTTCAGGATCTGGTAAAGGGTATCGTAGCATCTAGGCTCTACGACCAAGGTGGAATTCACACCTACTTCCTTGGAGGTTCTGAAGATGGGTATTCATGGAATGAGATTTACAAAGAATGCGCTACCATTCTCCAAAAGTCTCACCTAAGAATCCGGGTGCCAAAAGGAGTGCTTATGACCATAGCAAAAATAGCCGAAACCATAGCTCCTATTTTTGGAGTATATCCTGCATTAAATCCAGATAAGGCTGAAGAACTTACACAATCTTGGCTTTGTAGTTCAAATAAAGCCAAAGCAGACTGGGGTTATACACCAGAAATCAGCTTGAATGAAGGCTTGAGGTCTACCTTAACTTGGTACCAAGAGCATAATTGGCTATAATTAAATAGTAAAAGAATCGTACTTTTAGGCTGGTTCTATTGTTGCTTATTGGTGCAGGTTGAAAACATGGTAACCGCGAGACTGAACGGTAGTAATATTAAGCTGTTCAAGCTTAGCCTCACATACATTTTCAAGTTTCAATTTGCTAGCTTCAGACAATCGAAAACAACCCATGCATTTTCAATGAAAGTCGAGAAAACGAACATAATCTACTCTTTAGTTCTATCATTATTCATTCTTAGCCAGCCGAATTTATTGGCGCAGGCTACCGGCGAAGGCCTTCGGTTTACCCCTTCAATGAATATAGAAAATGTGTTAGATATCGCTTCAAGTCCAAGCCACTTGTATGTTCTCTCAGAACAGGAAGGATTAGCTGTTTTTAGAGTTACCAATGATAATGCACAATGGTTGTATACCAATAGTGGGATGCAGCGGCGTGGCAGTAAAATTACTTCGGATATTCGCTTTGCCTATTTATTTGGCAACGGATCACGATTGACTGTGTTAGAACCTACCTCTGTGTTAGGTGTGTATTCATCGACCTATTTATCCAGTGAGCCACGGGGGGTAGCCCGACTTCGTGACCGTGTGTACCTAGCATTGGGAGACGAGGGTTTAGGGGTCTTAGGATTACAAAGTCCTGAAGCTTTTGATTCTCCCGTGGAATTCATTGCCAATGAATTACTCCAAAGAAAACCGGTACTGGATGTATTAAGTACACCTCGCTCCCAACAACTCTTTGTACTAAGCCCTGCTAAAGTTCATAATTTTTCGTGGACGGCGGATCAAGATACCCTAGAATGGGTTAGTTCCATTGACATCAATCAAGCTATTGTTCGTTTGCACTTGGTTGATAATGAATTGTTTGGGAGTAGTGAAGCAGGAGTGCTTTTTCGGATTGGCGAAAATGGCTCTAGCTCACGATTAGCTGATATTGGTATCGCTATAGTGGATGTTATAAAATACAAAGACACCTATTTCATTGAAAGCTCTAAAAAAGAAATTTGGGTGTTACATAATAATGAAATAACTCCTTGGAAGAAGAATACATGGGCTAATTACAAGTTGACAGGAAGTGAAGATCAATTGTGGCTTCATGAATTTGGTGCAATTGGAAAAGTGAATATTGGCTTTGAACGAAGTGAAGCGTCTGAATCAATAGACACAAAACCACTCCCAAATTCACTCACACTCCTACCCTATGAACCTAAAATAGTACCCTACCCAAATCCTATTCTTTTTGGTATACAAGTCTCAGAAGATTGGCCCACTGAAGCACTTAGATTTAGTGTTAAAGGAGCACCTAGTGGAATGAAAGTAAAAGGCCAGGGAATATTTTGGCAGCCCCAATTCAATCAAATCGGTATTCATCGATTGCACATCATAGCTCAAAGTTCTACTGGCTTGCTGGATAGTACCTTTATACAACTAGACATCACCAGTTTTAATAACCCTCCTAGAATAAGCCCCATTCGTACCAGTACGTTACTTATGGGAGATCCCTATTCGGTTAATTATACCGCTATGGATCCAGAAGCTAAGCATAGTCAAGAATCATTGATTCGCTTTTTAGGGGTTGATCTACCGGAGGGTGCACGTTTAAATGAAAAAAGTGGACAACTCACTTGGACTCCGGGTGAGAAAGATTTGGGCGTTCACCGATTCAAAGTCATAGCAACGGATGCCTTAGGGGCTGCTAGTTCGGTTGAGGTAGAGTTAAAAGTAATCGATTTGCCAAGGGATAACAATTAGAAAGAAGCATGACTAAATCCGAAATGGATACCCTTTTCGACGCTAATTGTGCCGAACGCCTATTATCGTGGTTTGACAACAACAAAAGAAGTATGCCGTGGCGAGATTCCAAAGACCCTTATGCTATTTGGATCTCAGAAATAATGTTACAACAAACCAGAGTAGATCAAGCTCTGCCTTATTTTAATCGATTTATTACGGCTTTTCCAAGTGTTCATGACTTGGCTACAGCGTCCACTCAACAGGTTTTAAAACAGTGGGAAGGACTTGGATATTACAGTCGGGCAAGAAATATTCACAAAACAGCCAAGATAGTGGTAAATGACTATGCTGGCTCACTTCCTAAAGAATATAAGGAGCTGCTTGCACTCCCAGGAATAGGACCTTATACTGCGGCAGCTGTTGCAAGTATTGCCTTTGGATTAGAACATGCGGTGATGGATGGAAATGTAATCCGAACCGTTACACGATTTTGTGGGATTGAACAGGACACCCGAAAAACAAGTACCCGAAAACTAGTTCAACAGGAAGTAGATGACTGGATAAAAGGACAACCACCCGCCGACTTCAATCAAGCTATGATGGAATTAGGGTCTACGGTATGCACCCCTACCAAACCATCTTGTGAAACCTGCCCGCTCGCTTCTAGATGCATCGCATACCGAACGGCCAAGACTGATCAAATACCCTACACTTCAAAAAAAGCAAAACGACCTCATCAAGAAATTTCGGTAGCTATTATTCTAAATGATCAAGAAGAAGTGTTAATTGCCCAACGGCCTGAACATGTTATGCTAGGTGGTTTATGGGAATTCCCCGGTGGAAAACAAGAACGTAACGAAACCAGCATTGAGGCACTGCATAGAGAAATTCAAGAAGAGTTAGGTATAGAAATCACAGTAATTGAAGAGTTTTTGAGCTTAAAACATGCTTATTCACACTTTACGATTACCCTGAGCGCTTATCTTTGTGTTTTAAAGCCAACCATGACACGGCAAACCCCAACAGCCAAAGCAAGCGACCAAATTAAGTGGGTTTCAATTCAGGATTTACAAAATTATCCCTTTCCAAAGGCGAATAAGACCTTAACTCTTACCCTGATGGAGCGATTTGCGTAAACGATCAAAAAAATACCTATTACAGCTTAAGCCTGTTTTAGATCAATGGGTATCGAGAATGGAGGTTTCAGCCTATATAAAAGATGATCCTATTCAATTCTTACATGCTTTTGAAGATGCAGAAGAAATAAATGTAGTTGGCTTTTTTGCGGCTACAATGGCGTGGGGTAAGCGAACTATTGTCATTGCAAAGGTGGATGATTTGCTGTCAAGAATGGCATATAGACCACTAGAATTTATAGGTAATTTTACAGAATCAGATGCGAGTAGATTAACGGGATTTAAACATAGAACCTTTAATTCCGAAGATATGTATTGGTTAATCAAAACCATGCAACAAATCCTTATTCACTTTACCACCTTTGAGGCCTTTTGGGCGCATTGTTTTACTAAATCGAAAGCCAATAATCGTCTTTTAATGGGAGTATTCTACGAAGAATTTTTCGGTTTTTTTCCTGAAATACCAGCTCGAACCCGTAGGCATATTTCTAATCCGGAAAAAGGGGGATCGTGTAAACGGCTCTATATGTATCTTCGCTGGACAATTAGAGGGGGACCAGTAGACGTGGGAAGTATGAACTTTATGCCTCCTTCACAAATTTATATCCCATTAGATGTTCATGTGGCTAGACAAAGCAGAAAGCTTGGTTTAATTACCCGAAATCAAAATGACTGGAAGGCGGTAGAAGAATTACAAGAACAACTTCTATTATTAGATCCACTTGACCCTTCCAAATATGATTATGCTTTGTTTGGTTTGGGGTTAAACCCTCATTGGTTGGATAAAAAATGGATTTTAAATCACCACTAATGGTCCTTTGCTATCTTTGATTTCTGTTTTTGTAGGGTCATTTATCGTTATTTGCACATAGAACTGTTTTTTTTCTAGTAGAAAAAAACCATATATTTAAGTCTCAATAATGAGAAATAATACAATGAAAGGAAGTGAGGCTCAATGCTAGGCGTTGAAGTTAAAGACAACGAAAGCGTTGAACGCGCGATTAATCGTTTCAAAAAGATGGTGACTCGTTCTCGTATTCTTAATGAATTTAAGGATCGTCAACAGTTCACAAAACCATCTATTGAACGACGGGAAGCCATGAAAAAGGCCGTCCGTGAGCAGCGTCGACGTCAACGAGAAAACTTCTAGTTTTTCTCAAGATTGTTATCACATAGAAGCCCTGGTTTATCTAGGGCTTTTTTTTTGCACAACACTATTTAGTATATCCTTTAGGTGTGAAGGCTTGTTGTTTGAGTAATGTTTGTCCTTAGCCCAGCTATGAATATACCCTAATTTTTCAGCTTCTTTAATGCGCCTATCCAAATGGCCAACTCGCCTCAGTTCCCCACCTAATCCTATTTCACCCAACCAAAGTTGATTATTATCCAAAGCTATATCCAATAAGGATGATACCAAAGCCAAACAAAGCGCAAGATCGGCTGCTGGATCTTTTATTTTTAAACCACCAGCGACATTAACATACACATCTTTATCCGAAAATTTAAATCCAGTACGTTTTTCTAAAACCGCCAAAAGTAGCAAGACACGGTTACGATCCATCCCGTTGACGGTGCGTTGCGGAGTCCCATAAGCACTAGGACTAACCAATGCTTGAAGTTCAACCAATATGGGTCGGCTTCCCTCCATTATACAACCAATGGCACTTCCAGATACTTCTTGATTTCGTTCTGCTAAAAAATAGGCAGAAGGATTGGGAACCTGATCCAAGCCATCCTGCTTCATCTCAAAAACCCCTACCTCATGAGCTGGCCCAAATCTATTTTTTATACTTCGTAACAGCCGGTAGGTGTAATGATCGTCCCCTTCAAAACTAAGCACGGTATCTACCATGTGTTCTAACACCCGAGGACCTGCGATATCCCCCTCTTTAGTAATGTGACCAATTATCATAATGGACAAACTGGATTTTTTGGCCAATTGTTGAAGCAAAGCAGCGCACTCTTTTACCTGAGCAACACTACCTGGCATACTACTTAACTGGTCTCTGTAAACAGTTTGAATAGAATCAACAATGAGTAAATCAGGTTGTAACTTTTGAGCCTGCTCAATGATGGATTCGATGCGTGTTTCGTTGATTAACCAGAGTTTTTCAGAGGTGACCCCCATGCGTTTGGCTCGTTGTTTAATCTGCATGACAGATTCTTCACCAGCACAATATAAAATAGACAAATTTGGTTCGGCCTTAGCTATTTGAAGAGTCAGCGTACTTTTACCAACCCCAGGCGCTCCACCAATGAGCACATAGGATCCTCTCATACATCCACCACCCAACACCCTATCAAATTCAGCAATTCCGGTTTGAAACCGAGATGCCTCCGTAGCCGTAATCTCGTTGAGCGTTTGGGGTTTAGGTGCTTGTTCTGGCTCTAAGCCTGCGATTTTAGCTTTGTGCGGCTTAGTTGAACCCGTTATTTTTTCTTGCTCGACGAAACTATTCCACTCTTTACATCCTGGGCAACTTCCTAGCCACTTGGGCCATTCATGTCCACATGAAGTGCATACAAAAATTTGATTCGATTTAGCCATAAACAATAATAGAATAGTTATACACTCAATTTTTCCTTAATCAGATAGCTTGAATATGTTCACCTACAATGATAAAGAGTTTCAACACCTAAACTACTTACTCTTAGTTGCTTTTATATTCATGTACTTCCTGGTTTACATACCAAGTAGTAGCCATCATTCCCATCGCAATAGTAATGTAATAGCTAATAATACGCCATAGAAATAATGCCAGACCAATGAAA
>CALKOA010000086.1 GCA_938091655.1 uncultured Balneolaceae bacterium
GTTGGATGTAAATGGATGGGCCAGAAAAATAAACGGGGGTGGTCACGCAAAAGCTGCTGCAGGGTGGTATAAAGCACCCATGGAACAGGCTAAAGCAGCCGTGTTAGCTTTGGGTGAAGAGAGTCTTAAGCAAGCGAAAAACACCCTAAGCTCATTATTCTTTCTTACAATGTTTCTAGCTTGGGCCATGCTTGCTGGAGCATGTAATGGGGTGGAGCAAAATACTGAGACTAGCGGTCCTACTGGAACTCAAGAGGGTGCGGTTCAGGATCAATCTGAGCTGTTGGATGAAGACACTTACCGGATGGGTGATGAGGTGCAGATGAATGATGATTCAGGCATAAGAGCCTTATCCCCAGAACAACGATATGCTGAAGATTCCGAAGGACGTCGGATTCGAGGGGGAGCTATTGATCGTTCCAGGGCTAATGCTATCACCACCGCAGTAGAAAAGGCCAGTCCAGCTATTGTGAGCATTACCGTAACGGAATTGCAGACGGGTTTTGCGCCGACCAGAGATCCGTTTTTTTCATTCTTCTTTGAGCAGCCTGTACAACGCGAAGTACAAAGTATGGGTTCGGGATTTATTATTAGTGCGGACGGCTTAATTGTTACCAATGAACATGTAGCGAATCCTAATGCAAAAACGATTATGGTTACCCTACCCAATGGATCCAGTTATGAGGCTGAGATTTTAGGTTCTGATGAACTGGCTGATTTAGCCTTGCTAAAAATACAATCAGACACGACTGAATTCCCATATGTTGAATTTGCTTCTACCGATGACTTAATGGCTGGTGAATGGGCCATTGCAATGGGTAATCCTTTCGGACTTTTTGCCGATGGGCAACCCACGGTAACCGTTGGTGTAATAAGTGCAACCAAGCGAGATTTTAGACCCGATCCACAAGAGCCAAGGGTGTACATAGATATGATCCAAACCGATGCGGCGATCAATCGTGGAAATTCCGGTGGGCCTTTGGTGAATTCCAATGGAGAGGTGATTGGAGTGAATACGTTCATTTTTACAGGGGGTACGAGCAACGGATTTGTGGGCTTGGGTTTCGCAATTCCCAGCGAGCGTGTTCAAAAAATTATAGAACAATTAAAGGATTCTGGCGAAGTGCAGCTAGCTTTCGATACGGGTATGGAATTCACCCCAATGACGCGCGGGCTGGTTCATCAATATGGCCTTCCGCCAGTGCCAGGGCTTTTTGTATTGAGTGTAAATAGAAATGGTCCAGCCTATGAGTCTGGCGTTTTGCCCGGTGATATTATTATGCGCATTGGTAAAGAGCGAGTTGCCAGTCAAATGCATGCTTTTGCGTTGATGCGTGAATATGATGAGGGGGATTTGATGCCTATTCGTTTGTTCCGAGAAGGAAAGGAGTATGAAACCGAAATGCTGCTCCGGCGAAAAGTACTCAACTAAGCTACTGCTGTCCAATTATTTTAAACTTACTTATATATAGGTAAGTTATCTCTGCGACTCATTGTATAGCCAGTTTCTGTACCCTTCGCTTCCTTCATCTTCAGTAATAGTGTAGGATACTATACACGGGCAATCGTAAGGGTGGTGCTTCTCCACAAGTTTGGTGAGCTGCTTCATGTTAGAATAGTGGGTTTTAACCAGGAGGATACACTCTTTATCTTCTGTGATCTTCCCTTCCCACCAGTACATAGATTCCATACCGTCCACAATATTTGCACAAGCTGCTAAGCGTTTTTGAAGAATTTTATGGCCTAAATGTTTAGCGGTGGCTTTGTCAGGTGTGGTGATATACACCATACGCAAGTTAAAATACATAGCGTCTTTTTTTAGAGTTACTGTATTTGTAAAAAAAGTCTCAATCGGGTATATCGCGAAAACCTTGGATAAAACCTTGAATAAGATGTTTTAAAAAAATGAGGATGCTCCAGCTTATTCTCGCAGTAAAAAAAATGATGTGTGCGAGAAGCCATGCAATCACGTAGATAGCCCTGGCGGAATATACGATCAGATTAAATATTCCCGTGATTAAAAGTACCACTAATTGTAAGTTCTGTGCGGTTTGTCCACGAACATGAAAGCCACTTATTTTGAAACTAGAATACTGGGGCTTTAAAAAATTATAGGATCCAAAATAGTTAGAGGTTGAAAAGCTGAACCCCTTTTTAGATTGATTAATCTTAAAAGGGCCTTTTCCATAACGCCCAATAAATTGGAATCGACCTTTCTGAAATCCGACCCTTGCTCCGTTCCAAAGGCGTTTATGTAAGCGTGAGCCATGCTTGGTGTTAACGGTAGCACCCATGCCTAGTTTCTTGTTGGAAACAGATGCTCTTCCGGCTACGCCACCGGTTTTAGATATACGGACATAATCGCCTCGATATTCAATCCTTTTAATCCCTTCGGATGTATTCTTCGATGCTCTTGAAGAAGATTTTTTTGAAAATTTTTCGTTTTTATCCATACCCTGCTATATATCCTTATCTAATCTGGCGAATATAATTCCCCTTTTCAAGCACAGTTAGCAGAATTTTCATTGTTTAATTATCGAAAGGAATAGATATATATGGTGGGTATAATTTTTACTCAATCCACTATTGGACTATATGTGGATAAAAGCGTAATTTAAAGTCTGTCAAATTTTTTGAAGGTTTACAATCGTCATATTAGACTCACTTGTTCATTTGCGAGAGTGGCGGAATTGGTAGACGCGCTAGATTTAGGATCTAGTATCTTAACCGATGTGGGGGTTCGAGTCCCCCCTCTCGTACGAAGAAACACTTTAATATATTGTAAGACAAGGAGTTAGATTTTCTAACTCCTTTTTTTATCCCATATTTATCCCACCAATTTTTTCTTGTAAGTAGAAGTCCCACATATAGTTAGGTAGGGTCGTATGTATTTCCATATCTCGGTAGGGTAATCACTTATGGAAAATGAAGTAAAGAGAAGTCCAAATTATATACCAAACTTTCCCTTTAAGTGGGTTAGAACTCAAAAAAATCACGGAAATACTTTTTTTATCCTATGGGAAAGTGAAGTGAAGAGAACTACTCTTGTGTTTGAGGGTCTATTTGTTCCATCTTTTTTTGTTTTAGTAATTCTTCAACTCTTTTCTCTGTTTCTTTACTATGTCTATTACTGAAATACCCCATAATCATAACAAATATCCATACAATCACAACAATAGTCATTCCACCATTAGACGAGTTTTCTTCTTGGATTGAATTATCTAACTCTCCATCCTCAACTTTCTTTCTCTCATTTCTTTTTACGAAATAAACTATAACAAAAGAAACTATACCCAGTCCAATAAAAATGTAATAGAGTAATGGGTCTGTAAAATCCTCCATAAACCCTTC
>CALKOA010000087.1 GCA_938091655.1 uncultured Balneolaceae bacterium
ATTATCGCCTCAATATTGTTAACAGTATACTGGATATCGGTAATTCAAGGAGAAAAATTAGCCGATAGATTGTTTATTAGCCCATTTTGGGGAATGTGGTCTTTCAACCTCTTCTATATGATGATTGGCTTCCTATTATTAGTACATCTAAGCTACGACTTGCGCTCATTATTACCCAACAAATCGGATAGAGTTACCGAGTGAAACATCTAGATAGATATATCATTCGCCGCTTAATTTCGATCACTTCGCTGGTGTTGGTGGTGCTAATTTTTATTTTTATCATTATCGATTTCTCAGAAAATAGCGATGATTTTACAGATCGTGGTGCAACTATGGGGGAAATTTGGGGCGATTATTATATCAATTATATCCCCGAAATGATTCGGCTAGTATTGCCTTTAGCCATATTTTCAGCTTGCTTATATCTGGTAGGCCAACTTTCAGAGCGTCTTGAAATTACCTCCCTAAAAGCAGCTGGGGTGAGCCTGTACAGATTGTTCATCCCATACCTTATGTTTGGATTTATAAGTGCGATAGGACTTAGCGCCTTAGATGCCTGGATCATTCCCGCATCTAATGCCCAAAGAATTCAGTTTGAAGAGCAATACATTAAGCAAAAAAATGAACAACTAGATCGTAATGATATTTATCGAGAACTTTCACCTGGCAGCTATTTGCAGGTGAATTATTTCGATCGCGACCAACAAACTGCGTATCGAATTCGGATAGTTCAATTCGACAAAAGAGGCGTAAAAAAAATTCTAACAGCTACTAATATGGCATGGTTAGAAGATAAAAATGAATGGCGTCTTACCACCGTTCAAGAACGGATATTTACCGATTCAGGCTTTTTAGAGCGTAATGTGGCAGGATTTGATACTGTTCTAAGCCTACTTCCTCAAGATTTAGCACGAAGTAGCTCTGATATCTATCAATTAAGCTATGCCGAAGCTTTTCAGTACATTGATGGAATTAAACGCAGTGGGGCTAGTGGCATTGAGATACCACAAGTGCAACTCTATGCCCGAATGGCTTACCCCTTCTCCATTGTGGTGGTCTTGATTATTGGATTTGCTGTGGCAGCCGTTCGACGTAGTGGAGGTAAAGGGGTGTACATTGCTGCCGGCTTGGTGATAAGTTTCTTGTACTTGGTTATCATGAAAATCATGGAACCATTTGGTGCTCTTGGCCTACTGCCTCCCATTTGGGCTGCACTTATTCCACATTTACTTTTCTTGTGTGTGGGTATAATCGGTATAAAACTTATTCGAAAATAACTCCCCTAGTTAAAAATGGAGGAGAAAGAGGCAGTCAGCTATACCATTAGCTTTTACTTTTTCTTGAACTAAAGCTTTAGGACCAATACCAAAGCTTCAGGATCTATAATACGGCTCAGGACCTATGCTTCTGCTTGTGGGCCTCTGTACAAAGGTATATCCTTAGTCTTATTATGGATAATTCCATGTTCTGCTTCATACTTGGTTACATTATCTTGAAGCGCGTTCATCAAACGTTTGGCGTGATCGGGGGTCAAAATCATTCGTTTAGCTACTTTTGCCTTAGGAACACCTGGCATAACAGCAATAAAATCTAAAATGAATTCAGAGGGAGAATGTGTAATCATAACCAAATTTGAATAAGTTCCCATGGATTCAGATTCGCTGAGTTCAATCTCCATAGTTCCTGCTTTTGGTCCTTTTATCGTTTTAGATGGCTTTGGGGTGTTGTTATTACTATTCATGCTTTTATTTTAATTAAGTCTGGTGAGAGTACTGGTTGATCTAGGTTTATTCTAAGAAACCCTGCTCTTTCATCCAATCGTCATTATACACTTTATTTAAATATCTGGTTCCACTATCTGGTAGTATCACGACTATGGTATCATCCGAGGTTAATGGATGATTTTTGGTGTATTCAAGGGCTCCTTCAACTGCTGCTCCACATGACCATCCTATGAACAAGCCTTCTTTCGAAGCCAGCTCCCGGGTTCGGAGTGCTGCTTCTCTATCGCCCACTTGAATGACCTGATCAACATAACTAAAATCTATGGTGCCAGGGATAATATCCTCCCCGATGCCTTCGGTCATGTAGGGCTTTATTTCGTTTTTATCGAACTCCCCTGTCTCAAAATACTTTTTATACACGGATCCAAACGAATCAATCCCAATGACCTTAATATCAGGATTTTGCTCTTTTAAAAACTTACCCACTCCTGATATGGTACCTCCAGTCCCCATTCCAGCGACATAATGAGTTATTTTGCCCTCAGTTTGCTCCCATATTTCGGGTCCTGTAGTTTCATAGTGGGCCAATAAATTACTCTTATTATCGTACTGATTTGGATAAAAAGAATTGGATAATTCTGTACTTAGACGCTTAGCTACTGAATAATAACTCTGTGGGTCATCAGGTTCCACGTTGGTTGGACATACAAGTACCTCAGCCCCGACGGCTCGCAAAATGTCGATTTTAGATTGACTTTGTTTATCGGTCGTGGTAAAAATACATTTATACCCTTTGGCTATGGCCACCAACGCAAGCCCCATCCCTGTATTTCCTGAAGTTCCTTCAATGATAGTTCCGCCCGGTTTCAATAGTCCCTTTTCCTCAGCGTCTTCTATCATTTTAATCGCGATCCGATCTTTAACGCTATTACCAGGGTTCATGTATTCAACTTTAGCCAACATCGAACCCAAACCCTGATATATATGCTGTATTTGAACGATGGGTGTATTTCCAACCGCATCAATTATTGACTTGTAAATCATTTAGATAAATTTAGAAAAGTGCATAGATAGATTGTATTAGATGTAAAATACAGAATCTAATTAAGGTAGGTAGGCTAATTATCTATTTTATAGTATATCAAAAACGGGGCGCAATCTCACTAGATAAGTCGTTTAATTCATATACATACGCAACTCAAAACGCCTATTCTTAGCCCGATTTTCCTCTATTGGGTTGCCCAATTCATCCGTATTTGGTACCAGTGGTTGTGCATCTGCATAGCCTGATGCGCGAATTCGTTGAGGAGTAAAACCATTGTCCAACAGTACTTCTACCACATTCGAAGAACGAGCGGTGGATAAGACCCAGTTTGACTCATATCTCCCCCCTATAACGGGTCGGTTATCCGTATGCCCTTCTACATCCACAAAAAATTACTTTTTCGAAGCGTTTCTCGTATTTTGCCAAATAGTTCTCTATTGGGAGAAATAAAAGCAATGTATGTCATCTATGTGCACCCATTTTAAACGTACTTTTACTTCTAATAAAACAGATACAAAACAAATGTCTCAACGCAGCCGTGTGGAACAAGTAGTGCTTGTGTAACCTGTAAAATGAATCTATTTATAAGATTCTGTTCTGTGTAAAGACCCTAATTCTGTACCTCAAAAGATTATTAAATGCTTTTACACACCTAATAGGTTTGAAGTAGGTGTTAAGTATAATAGTATTGTATATTCGAACCTAATGAGAATTGAGGTACATAGTCAAAAAAAATTATTTACTTCTTATACCTAAACATTATAATGTTGAGTTGACGTATGTTTATTGAACAATCCAAACCTGTAGACTATGATTGTGGATATAATCTAGATCTAATGATAAAAGCACTTCCCAGAATCAATGATTTGTCGGAAAGAGAAACCTACGCCAAAAGAATTGTGGGGCTAATTAAGCAATCACACCCTAATTGGGTCGATAGCAATGGAAAAAGTGAGTTGGCTTGGGACTTTTTCTATGAAAGTGCCCCATATAACCCAGATGATTATGGAATAAAGCACCCCTTTATACATGGTTTAGAGGATGATGCTAGGTAAAGACTGATTTTGTTGGAAGTTCGTAAAAAATTACGATTAACCTTTATAATGTTGAATTTTCAATTTATATTGAAAGTTCAACAGTTCATTAGGTTAATCCTTTTCCAATGCCAACAATTCAGTTCGATTGGCCAGCATTCCGAGCATTCTTATTTACAGTAATAGACCAACATAACTCCGCATTTAAAGAGCAAGAGTTTATTGCAATTAGCCTGCCTATATACAAACAGACGAACGATGAATTGACTGCACGACTGAGTACCTCTAACCCGTCATTTTATCTTTCACACCCTACCTCTGAATTTGTAATAGTAGGGCAAGGGGTATTGGAACGGGTAACCACAAGCGGCATTAATCGGTTTCATACAACTTCGGCCTTAGGTAAAAATCTATTCAATAGGATCCATCATTTTAATTCACTTAGCAAACCTTATCCTCTTCAATTACTTGGGGGTTTCTCTTTTTTTAATACTTTAAATAAAGATTCAGAATGGTCCGACTTTGAACCTTCCCTCTTTCACTTGCCTGAGTGGACACTATTACAAAATGAAGATGAGGCTACTCTTAGTCTAATAGAACCTATTCAAGCATGTGAGACGATTGATAAAATAGTACATAAGTTTCAAGAGAAACTTTATTCATGGATTAAATGTGCCCACAATCAGTCCTCAGACAAGAATGGTGATGCAGAATCTCGAGCAAACCAATGGTCTATACCAACGCCATCGGAGATAAATGATTCAGTACATTCTAATCCACCGACTTCCGGGGAAGTAACGGAAAATTTCAGGGCATTCAATGACTGGAATAGTATGATAACTAAAGCAAAAAAAACTATTAAGGAAAAGAATTTAAAGAAGGTCGTCCTTGCTCGGAAAGTCACTCAATCATTCCCAATAATGCCAGAAGCAAAAGATGTAATTTCAAATCTTGAACGTCAATACCCAGATTGTTTTATTTTTTGTATAAATCCTAAAGGCAAGTCTTATTTTGTCGGTGCTACACCCGAACGCCTTGCCAGATTTACCCCCACTCAAGTTGAAACAGAAAGTTTAGCAGGAAGCACAATGCGAGGCAAGACCTTTGAGGAAGATGATCGACTTGCGGGTAAGCTTTTAAGTTCTAAAAAGGATAGGCTCGAGCATAAAATTGTTGTTGAAGGCATTGAAGAAGATTTAGTGCCCTATTCTGAACGAATGGAACACTCAAGTTCACCTCAAGTTAAAAAGCTTCCCAATGTCCAGCATCTGTATACGCCCATTTCTGCGGTATTTAAGAAGGGTATTTCTCGAACGAATGTACTTAAAGATCTCCATCCAACCCCTGCAGTAGGCGGTTTTCCCAGAGAGAAGGCACTGGAATTTATAGAGAGTGAAGAATATTTTTCACGTGGTTGGTATGCATCCCCAATTGGATGGATAAATTCACACGGAATAGGTGAATTCTACGTTGCTATACGAAGTGGATTAATTGAGCAAAATACCGCTCATATTTATGCTGGTTGCGGTATTGTTGAAGATTCGGATCCAAAAAATGAATGGGTAGAAACCGAACTCAAATTCAAACCTATGGTAGAGGCAGTACGTATGGCAACGAACGTATATGAAGCTGCTACTACGAGAGAACAATATGCAAAACACCCGATCATTTAGTTGGGCTTGTGAGCTAGTTAAGGTATGCTACCATCTGGGTGTTAGAGAAGCCGTCATTTCACCGGGTTCTAGAAATACCTCACTTACCCTTGCACTTGTTTATTTTCCTGGGATTCGATGTGTATCCGTCATTGATGAACGTTCTGCCGGATTTATAGCCCTTGGAATGTCAAAAATGACAAAAAGACCTACCCTTCTTTGTTGTACATCTGGAACAGCTAGTGCGAACTATTACCCTGCTATAATTGAAGCCTATCAATCTTCCATACCTCTCATCGTGGTAACAGCCGATAGGCCAGCTCACTTGCAACAGGTAGGAGCTTCACAAACCATCCAACAAAAATATCTATTTGGTTCCTACGTCTTGGATTTCATACAACTCCCAGAAGCAGGAGCACAAGATAGAAATGCCCTTCTAACGGAAACACACAATGAAATAATTAGGTTGTTTAAGTTGGCAAGCACAGGTGGGCCTGTTCATATGAATGCACCATTCAATAAGCCCTTTGAACCGACAAAAGAACAGTTGAACAAGTACATTCAGGACAGCAAAGCACTGGTCTTTGGGAAGGAAGAAAGCCCTTCAAACCCAATACCAAACCTAGCATCGCATCGTTTAGTGCGTCCTGAGTTAATAGAGACAACTAAACTCTATACACATAATTTTACTGTTGCGGAAAAGCCACTACCATTGATTGACAACCAAGAAAATTTGAAACGGTTAGCTCTTAAGAAAAGACCGTTATTATACCCTGATCAAGTACAGAATACCTATAACCAGATGCATAGGCCGTTAATTGTTATAGGTTCAGACCCCACTCCTTTCCAGTGGTTTTATCTTATGCCTTTTCTCGCAAAGCATCCAAATGCTCGACTTATTTTAGAGGCCGGGGCTTCATTGTACGGGTGGGACTTTGAAGAATCAAAAATGGTTCAAAATAAAGTGATTTGGGGTTGGGAAAAATTATTATTCCGTTCAACACAGCAGGATGGATCACCATTTGCGTCAATCGATGGGATTATTCGTCTAGGTAAAGAAGTAGTAAACCCAGCCTTAGCTCATTTTTTTTCAGAGCAAAAGCACCTTCCTCAACTACGCTTCCTTTCGCATGAATCACATGAAGATGCCTCTGATAGTGAGCCTTATTTTATATCACCAAATACGGCTTTTTCTTGGGTCGATACACTTAGAGAACATACCCAAATTGCTTCTAAGGAATGGCATAATTCATTTAGTGAGTTCAAGACTCAATATGTGAAGATGCTAAGAGCGCATTTTAGTCAAACTAAATTTGAAACTCTAACTGATGGTGCTGTTTTTTATCGACTAAGTACCATCATCCCAACATCTATCCCCATTTTTTTATCTAATTCCTTTCCGGTACGTGACCAGGCTTTGTTTGCACCAAATTGGTCTATCAACAACCCCTTGATAGCCCAACGTGGCGCAGCTGGAATCGATGGAATTAGTTCAACTGCCTTCGGAGTGTCGTTGTCCACTCAGCTACCTACAGCGGTTGTCACTGGTGATATTGCATTTCTCTACGATATCAACGCCCTCTTATCTGCTAAGCTAATCACCAACCCTTTGATTATTTTTGTTATTAATAACGGGGGCGGAAGTATTTTTAGTAGCCTTCCCGTTCAGCAAGCAGTCCCAGAAAGCATGGAATGGTTTTTAACTCCTCAAGAAGTATCTATCGAACACCTAGTAAAGGGTTATGGACTACCTTATACTAGAATTGACCATTCTGAACAGCTATGGAAGACCGATTGGGCAGAAAAAATACAGCATCTTCTGAAGGTGAATATACTACAGAAAAGTCGAAATGACTCTCTGATTCAGCAGGTTAATCGAGAGGATTTAAACAAAACGACCCATTTGTCTCCCAAACCACCCTTCGATACTTCGAAAGTTCATATTGTAGAATTTATCACTAATAGTGAGGCATCTATTGCTGAGCGTAACGAATTTAGACGATAAAATGGAAGGGCACTATCAACAAGTACGTGGTTTACAATATTATTACGTAACACAGGGACATGGAAAACAAGATGTACTGTTTTTGCATGGTTTTTTAGGCTCGCATGTTATTTTTTTAGAAGGTTTATCGGAGATTCATGTAGTGGATACACACCGACTTATTGCAATGGATTTACTAGGGCATGGTGCCACCGAGGGAGCTGAGCTGCATTACCGATTTTCAGCTAAGGAACAAGTAGCCGACCTGGCTTATTTTATTCGACATTATTGCCAAAAATCAGTCATTTTGATTGGATATAGCATGGGTGCACGACTTGCACTCTCGTTAGCCACACAGCATCCTAGTTTATGCAAAGGATTAGTACTTGAAGGTGGGCATTTTGGGATTTCCTCAGAAACTGAGCGCCAAAGTAGGCAAAGTCTTGACGCCCAAAGAGCCGATGATATCATATCGGATTATTCCTCTTTTTTAAAATACTGGCAGAATATCTCACTATTTAACACCACTCATGCACGAGCAATGAGTTCTACCTTCAAAGAAATTCAACAGAATCAACTACCCATCTGGATGGCTAACAGCTTATTGGGATTTGGTGCGGGTACTATGCCTTGTGTAGAGCACCGACTCACAAGCCTTCGTATGCCAGTACTCCTATTGGTGGGAGAAGATGACTCGAAATACAAAGCAATAAACCAGCGAATGCATCTGATGCTACCTTCTTCTTATCTTAGTATTGTAAAAGGAGCAGGCCATCGTGTTCACTGGGATGCCCCTAAAACTTGGCAAAAAGAAATTGAATTGTTTATCACCCAGTTATAACCTACCTATCTTACAGGAGTATTTATGAGTACATGGACGACCAAAAAAACCTATGAAGATATTACCTATATGATGCGTGAAGGGGTCGCTAGAATTGCTTTCAATAGACCTGAGGTGCGAAATGCCTTTCGGCCCAAAACAGTCTTTGAATTGTATGAGGCCCTCTTAGACGCCAAAGAGGATAATAATATTGGAGTGGTCTTGATTTCGGGTGAAGGGCCCTCTCCCAAGGATGGTGGATGGGCATTTTGTTCGGGAGGAGACCAGAGAGTACGAGTAAAGACTGGCTACAAAGCCGATGATGGAATCCCACGCTTGAACATACTAGAGGTTCAACGTCTTATTCGATTTATGCCAAAAGTAGTTATCGCCGTGGTACCAGGTTGGGCTGTGGGTGGGGGCCATAGTTTACATGTGACCTGCGATCTGAGCTTAGCGTCCAAAGAGCACGCCATTTTTAAGCAAACCGATACCGATGTGGCCAGTTTCGATGGTGGATTTGGCTCGGCTTACTTAGCGCGCCAAGTGGGACAGAAAAGGGCTCGGGAAATTTTCTTTTTAGGTCGAAACTATTCAGCCCAAGAGGCTTTTGAAATGGGCATGGTCAATGCTGTAATCCCTCATGCTGAACTCGAAGAAACCGCTTTTGAGTGGGCCCAAGAAATCCTTCGGAAGAGCCCTACGGCTACAAAAATGGTGAAATTCGCCTTTAACCTCATTGATGATGGTATGGTTGGACAACAGGTCTTTGCCGGTGAAGCCACTCGATTGGCCTATATGACGGACGAAGCGGAAGAAGGCAAGAATGCATTCTTGGAAAAACGGGCGCCTAATTGGGATAAATTCAAACGGTCACCTTCCTAAATATATTAGGGGATAGTCGATTTTTCGGGTTAGAACTAAACGAGCTCTTCCCTACGAGCTCTTCCCTACGAGTTCTTCCCTTATCCTCCAAATACATCTTTCATTTTGGAGAAGAAACCCTTCTCCTCCTCGGTTTGATTAGAGGTAGCGAAGTTATCATTACCTTGCAAGCTCTCAATGGCAGTACGCTCTTTTTCGGTTAGTCTCTTTGGGATATATACATTTAACCTAACATATTGATCTCCTTCCCCCGAACCATTTAATCCAATAATTCCTTTGCCCCGCATACGTAGCAGCTTGCCAGGTTGTGTACCTTCTTCTATACGTAATTTAGCCTTACCCTTTAAGGTAGGTACTTCCACTTCCGCACCTAACACAGCTTGAGGTATGGTTAATGTGAGATCATAGTAAATATTATTTCCATCTCGTTTGAAGTGCTCGTGTGGAGTTTCCTGAATGAGCACAATTAGGTCACCCGCCGATCCACCACGACGCCCAGCATTTCCTTGACCTCGAAGCGTTAAATAATTTCCATCAGACACACCGGAAGGTATGTTCACTTTAATGGTCTCTTCCCCATTCGTTCTTCCTTCACCCGAACATGGAGTACATTTATTTCGGATAATCCGTCCTTCTCCCTGACAGGTAGGGCATGCTTGAACATTTACCATTTGCCCCAGCATGGTACGGGTAACTTGTCGAACTTCGCCAAGACCATTACAGGTGCTACAGGTTTCAAAATCTGAATCACTAGCCGCGCCGGTACCCGTACAAGTATCGCAAATAAGCTGTTTTTTTACTTTTAACTTTTTTTCAGCACCAAAAGCTATTTCCTCTAGGCTAAGTGGTATACGAATTTTTAAATCGGAACCTGGGGTTCCTGGCTCCCTTCTACGACCACGAGAACGACCTCGTCCTCCTCCAGAAAACATATCTTCGCCAAAAAATCCACCTCCAAAAATATCACCAAATCGGCTAAAGATATCCTCGACATCAAAATCCATGTTGCCGCCACCAAAACCACCTTGACCACCCATACCAGCATGGCCAAACTGATCATACTGCGCTCTTTTTTGAGGGTCTCGAAGTATCTCATAGGCCTCTGCAGCCTCCTTGAACTTTATTTCAGCATCGGCATCCCCCTTGTTTCGATCTGGGTGATATTTCATTGCAAGCTTACGATAAGCTTTTTTCAATTCGGCCTCGCTAACCCCTTTTGTGACTCCTAATACTTCGTAATAATCGCGTTTAGACATGAATTCTTTATTTTTGATTTAGGCTGCTTTTATTCGCTAACAATGACTTTAGCATGCTTAATAACACGATTACCTAGTTTATAACCAGATTCGAGCACTTGTAGCACGGTGTTACTTGGTATTGCAGGGTCGTCTGTTGGCTGTCTTAACATTGCATCATGTACATCTACATCGAAGGGCACTTGAGCCTGGTTAATTGGTTCTACGCCGTAGCGCTCAAACAACTGTTCAAATTTAGAGGCGACCATTTGCACACCTTGAAGAAAATTTTCATCGATTTCTGTGCTTGCAGAAGCTTCTAAGGTTCGGTTCATATCTTCTGCAATGGGTAAAATATCTTGCAAGGCTTGGATACGAGCATCTTCAAATAAACCAACTCGCTCTTTTTGTACTCGCTTTCGCACATTTTCTAACTCGGCTGCCTTGCGGAGTAACGCATCTTTTGTATTTGCAAGATCATGCTGTAATTGGGCGACTAAATCGAGTTCTTCTTCGGCCACTTCCTCCACAGAAGCCTCATTAGGTTCAGCTTCTGCCACATTCGGTGCAGTGGTTTGTTCCACGTCGTTATTGGCTTGCTCGTCTAGATTCTGTTGGATTGCTTCGTTGCTATTTGCTTCGTTGCTAGTCTGTTCTTTTGTCTGGTTCATTTCCTTTTGAGTGGATTCTTTCACGTTTTTCTTGCTGTATTCTTGTGGACTGTCTTGCATTGTATTTGGATTCTTTTCTCCGGCGTATGAATGTTTATCCAATGACTGCTCAGTGGTTTTTACCATGCCTGAATGAATCTATACGTTAGAATTTGTTTAATCCTGAAAGCGCAATTAGTATGCCAAGCCCATTTAATTCGCAGAGAGTGACAAAGTTACCCATTTCTCTATCTACTTACTGACATTTTTGGCATAAAAAAAGCCCCTTCAAACTAGAAGGGGCTTAAATATACAAAGGTTTGTTTCAACGCCTTCTCTTAAGCTTAAAAGGGAGCATAAATTGGTTCAAATGTTAATGGATCGACTACAGGTATAGTAGCTCCGTATTTGGCATTTAAAACTTTTATTATTTCGTTAGCTATCAATGCTTGACCTCTGGGATTTGGATGAACAAAGTCAGTTGAGAAGACACTATTGTACAACTCTGCTTGAGTTAATGAGAGTGGTACAAGATTAATCCCACCTGACATAAAGCCAAGAACTCCATCAGCAGCTTGCACACCTGCATTTCCCATACCAATAGCAGCTGCAATTTGAGGTGATAACCCAAATAAATCAGCCATCATTGGTTGTATATCCATCAAATGAAGATTGTCATTAGCACTAACTGCAGCTGTTATAGCAGCGTTATACTGAGCAGCATGAGCTAAAATATTCCCCTGTTCTGCCGCGGTTAAAGTGTATTGATCCGATAGTGGAACAGATACGCCTGGAATACTACCATCTTCTTGCGGTACACCAATCGTAAATATTGCAGTTAATGGAAAGATATCAGCTGGTATGCCTAATGATGCTACACCGGGAGATGCTTGACGCATACTGGTTATTCCCATAGCTGATAAATCGGTTAATGATTCATCTGTAATAACAGGTGCATTTGCCACATCAGCTGTAAATGTAATTTTTCTCATCGCAGCTTCTTCAGCAGTTATCGCACCGGCTAAAACTACTTGATCTAATGCAGCATTATATGCTCCATATGCTGCCACACTGTTTAAAAAAGCAGCCGTAGGAGCATCAATAGAACCTGCTGGGAGTAGGTTTACACCTCCACTCAATTGAGTTGCCGCTTGGAAGTAAGGGATAATGGTCCATGGCGCAACATTGAGAACAATACCATGAGAACCATTCGCTGTAAGAGCAGATAATGCTCCATTGAGTGCAGCGGAAAACGTTGCAGGATCAGTCAAAGCACCAGTATTGGTTGGATCATATCCATCCACTGAACCTCCACCTAATGCATACCCCAATAGGTCATTTCCACCAGGCCATAATGAGAAAAAACTTGGGTTACTTGCAACAGCATCTCCCAAGACGGTTGCCGTAGGACCACTCATAAAAGCCCCAAATAAACCATTTAATTGTCCATATCCAGCAACACCCATGTCGATAGTACGGATGCCTGGAACAGAATAGTTATGTATTGGAGAATTTGTATTTTGTTTTACCCCATCACCAACAGATGGAACTAGGGCGTCACCTAATGAACCTTGACCTGTTGTTAAGAAAGCAAGAGCGGCGTTGAGATCTATAGCAGTTCTTCCAGTACCCATAACCGTTACTATATTTGGATAATTATAAGTAATGGTTGGGTCAACTTGTTGTATTTGTTTTGCTACGATACTTGGGTACGCATATTCCTGCCCTTCCTTAAAAAAGCCACCATCTTGATAGCCGGCAGATATAGAAGCACCTAACCAAACAAAGTTTGAAGCATCTAAAGTTCCTAGGGTCAGGTTAGATTCCGTCGTATTGGATTCTATCCAATCACTAGTGAGTGTATCTTCCGAGCTACAATTAGCTAAAAAAATAATAGCTAGAGCTAATGTCGCAACGTGTTTTAATGTCTTAATACTATTCATAATGTAACTATCTGTTTAAAAGGTTTTCAAAATTTAGCTGAATGTAGTAAATAGCTCCAACATTTGGATTTGCGAATGATGTTGTGTATCGCTCATTCAAGATGTTTGAACCTCCCACTTTTACACTAGCATTAAGTGCGGGTAGTGCATAAGAAACTTGCGCATCAAGAGTTTGAAAATCTGGGATAATACCAGAACCTATAGATGATTGCCACAAGTATGCGTCTTGCCACCTATATGTCATATTAAACCCTATTTTATCGGTCAATTTTCTATTACTTAATGAGAAATTATATCTCCATTCGGGCGTATTGAAAGCTACATTGTACGTTCGTTGTGTTAAGTCATCTAAATCTTCGATTTTGTTGTAAGTAGCATTACCTGACACTTTAAAGTTTCCAAATAGCATAAGATCAGCACTTAACCCAAATCCATAGGTATTCACATCGTCGTCCATATTGGTATCATAACCATAACGTTGTAGACCAATACCTTGACCACCACCTGTAACAAAAACTCGTTGCAGGTCAGAGCTATGTGCGACACCTTCTGAGGTAGTGTAACCGGTAGGAATTGCACCGGCTCCAGTTAACCCACCAGCTATTGAATAGGCCTGTGTTACATCAATTTCAGCGCCAAAGTCTTGATACGTACTATTGTAGTAATAGAGATCTAAAAAAAGTTTACCATCAAATAGAACACTTTTATAGCCTACTTCAAAAGTAGTAACTTTTTCAGTCTTGTATTCTTTGTAAGCATCAGTAGCTACAATTAAATCACTCACATTTCCACTAGCTTGTGCAGCCTGTACACTCTCGGTAGTATACACTGTATTTTTGTCTAAATTATATCTGTCAGCAATTAATTCATTCCGCCCAAGAAGTCGTCGGGTAACAACATCTAAATCAATATATTGATCCTGAGTAGTTGGCATTCTAAACCCTTTCTGATAAGAAGCTCGAAGATTTTGATTATCGGCAAACTCCCAAACAGCAGATGCTCTTGGTGATATCTGACCCTCAAAATTTTCATTTTTATCATATCTCATAGAAGTCTGAATTTTTAAACTCTCTATTAAGTCTTTTGAAATTTGCACATAACCTCCAAACTCATTGAAGGAAACCTCATCCCCATTTTCATCTAATGCAAAAAGTGTCCCTTCTGAATTTAGAGCAAACGTTCTAAAATTAGCTCCTACTAAGACATTTGCGAACTTAATGGCCTCACCAAAATTGTAACTACCTTCATAGTGATATAGTGCTGATTTATCTAGGAATTTAGCTCCTCCCTCAGATATAGCTTTACTTCTAAATTCATTCATACTGGCTTTAAATACATCACTATCAGCAGCAGGTTGTGCAAAATTAGCAACTGCTCTAGCGGCATCATGAAGAGCATTGTAGTTTGTAGCATTAATCGTAATCCCTGTAGGATTGGCACCCGTAGTGTTACCACCTGTCAGAAAATCTACATATCCTCCAAAATAAGCTGGAAGGTAATGTCGTTGATTAATAAGCGACGCTACCGTATTAGCAGCGTATGAGTCTCCCGAATTTTCTTGCGTTGTATAAGCTCGTATTGAAAAATTTGAACCACGAAGTTCTAATTTACCTGTCCATATGCTAAGATCATTTAAAATAAACCGATCATTAGCAGTATATACTGTATTTCCCAAGCCAGCGTTAAACTGAGCAATCGCCTCAATTTTATCATTCAATCTATAATGGAGAGCAGTACCAATTTTTATATTTTCAGCTGTATTATCAACGAAATCACTCTCTCTGTAACCAGTAGGAGTAAAAGCACCATTTATACCATTAGGTAATAAACTTCTTATTGCTAAAAGCTGACCGGCTAATGCAGGATCAGTGGAAGGATTGTTTATTGTAAGATCTGCTATTGTACCTATATCAATCATAAAGTCACCATAGGTATTGACGCCGTCATAAACTCTATTAACGTTCCGCATACTCTCAGAATTATTTGGTATACCCTCTACAGTAGCACCACTCTGATCTCTATAGTCAACCCCGACAAAATCTTGAGCATTGAGCCATGAGGCGCTTACTTTAAATGCAATTTTGTTATTCACAGCTTGAGCATATCTAAAACCTGTATCTTGATACAGAGATGCCTCATGATCAACACCATCCTGATGAGTTGTTCCAACTTTGGTACGTATATCTAATCCTTGGTAATCAAATGGGCTTTTTGTATTGAGTAACAGAATGCCATTCATTGCATTAGGGCCATATAGTGCTGAAGCAGCACCTGGAATAAGTTCAACACTCTCAACATCTAATTCTGAAGCACCTAATATATTTCCAATTGGAAAGTTTAGCCCTGGTGCTTGTCCATCAACACCATCTAATAATTGCACAAATCTGGTATTCCCATTTGACCCAAACCCTCTGGCATTGACTGATTTGAATGTCAAGCTTTGAGTACTGAAATCGACGCCCTTTACATTACGAATGGCATCATAAAAGGAAGTTGCAGCAGTATTTTTGATATCTAGAATATCGAGCTTCTCAATGGATACGGGCGATTTCAAGATCGATTCCTCTACTCTAGATGCAGATACAACTACATCCATACCAAATATTGTTTGCTCTTCTAGCACAACTCGAATGTTACTTACATCATTATCCTCTATCAGTAACTCTTGCATTTGGAAACCCACAATAGAAAACTGCAGTGTGATTGGAGGATCTATTTGAACGGTCAGACTAAATTCACCATTCGCATTTGTTGGGGTCCCTACAACGGTTCCTTTAACGACTACGTTAACCCCTGGCAATGGGTCACCGTCTATGTCTAATACCTGCCCGGATACGGTGGTATTCATTTCGAGATTGGTAGTCATGGCGTGAAGAGTTGCCGTACTGTATGCCAAAAAGACAACCGTTAACAGCAACATTTGCCGGAGCATTTTACTCATAATGATTCCTAATTAATTATGATTGGTAGTTATATCCACTTTTACATGTGTTTGTTTAAGTAAAAGCAATCAGTAGATGTACTATTTTGATTAATTTACACATAAATGCAAGCGCTTCCAAAAAAGCAACACATCGCGGTAATAATAATAAATAGTTAACAAACACACCTATTTTTTAACGCAATTAATCCGTTGCATCATTCCTTTGAGTTTCCCTATAATCGTACATTATAATTCATTATGCAGGATGTACCGACCTACTATATCGTTTATAAATAACTACATCGTAACTTTATTATTCAATAATTGACTATGCGTATTTTATATAGCCTAAGCCTATTTCTATGCTTCAACCTAATCGCTTGTAACGAACCTAAACCCATTGAAAGTGACTTCATGATTGCTACCGGAACAGCATTACCCAGCATTTCTTATTTAGCCTTAGGGGACTCTTACACCATTGGTGAGGCGGTCGATTCTACCCAACGCTGGCCCGTACAATTGGCGGACTCCCTTCGCAAAGTCTACCACCTTCGGGTTGATGAACCCCAGATCGTAGCCACTACAGGATGGACGACCAACGAATTACAGCACGGAATACAACAAGCTGATCTAAAGGATAAATATGAGCTCATATCTTTACTTATTGGTGTAAATAACCAATATCGTGGGTATGCGATCGAACAATTCGAAGAAGAATATGAAGCGCTAATAAAATGGGCGATTCAACATTCTGTGCATAGAGCTTCAGGTATATTTGCTGTATCCATACCTAACTATGGGGTTACTCCATTTGGACAAGCTCGTGGAGAGGATACAATTAGGGCCGAATTGTTAGCCTATGACGCAAAAGCTAGAGAAATCTGTCAACGTTTTGGTATTCCATTTTTTGATATTACACCCATTTCTGAACTTGCTATAGACAATTCCAGTCTTATCGCTGACGATCAATTGCATCCGAGTGGCCTTCAGTATACAGAATGGGTTCGGTCATTCGCTAGTCAGGTAGCCGAACTCATTTCGGACTGGCCGGGGAGCGACTATACAACAAAATAGCTGCGGCATGATGATAGGTCCTGCCTTTATTGATTCAAGTCTTTGATGATTCAAGAGAAAGTAGATCAATCTAACTCAGCGGATTTACTGCTGGTAAGTACATTAACCAGATATCCCCAAACATGTTGGGCTACCTTTCTGTGACCTTCCTCATTTGGATGTATTTGATCCGGTAAATTGAGTTCAGGGACTCCCCCCACCCCCTCCAAAATGAAAGGTATGAAAAGTACATCGTTCTCTTGAGCTAACTCTACATACATTTCTCGAAACTCGAGGGTGTAATTAGCACCTAAATTTGGCGGCACTTCCATACCCGCAAGCACTATTAATGACTGTGGATACTTAGCTATTACCTTGTCTATGATTCCTTGAAGATTGGCCTTTGTTTGCTGTAGATTTAAACCCCGAAGACCGTCATTACCCCCTAATTCTAGCACAAAAATATCTACTCTTTGCTGTAAAACCCAGTCTACTCTGCGAAGCCCGCCAGCGGAGGTTTCACCACTCAAACCTGCATTTACAACGGTATAATTTAACCCTAAAGAATCGATTTGCTGCTGTATTAACGCAGGGAACGCTTTATCCGGATTGAGTCCGTATCCTGCGGTTATACTGTCACCAAAAAATAAGATCTTTGCTGGACTCAGTTGTGCTTGGATCCCTTGATAGTTCAAAAGGACAAACAACAACCCAATCATAGAAATAACCCGTTTGAAAAAGGTAGTAAAGTGAGAAATCATAAGAACTGTGCTTAACAAATTATGGTTGTTGTCGTACAAGTGTTTTAATAGCTATCAAGTTTGTTAGATACGCTCAAGTGATGCTACCCTTTTGGATATATTGGGAAATGACAAACGAAAAAAATTTATTACGAACCTCACTTATAGCTGCTATACTTGATTAACCATGTTTTCAGATTAGAAATTAAATCCAATCAGACACACACAAATTAACCAGATTTATCTTTAATTCATTCTCCTATGAGCGAACTAACTGCATTATCACAAACCCAAACCAACTCAAGTCAACCACCTATTTTACAGTTAGAACAAATTAACCGGAGTTTTAATAGCGGTAACACTCAACTACATGTACTCAAGGACATTCAATTTAGCATAACTAAGGGAACAAGCTGCGCTATTGTTGGACCTTCCGGAAGTGGAAAAACTACTTTATTGGGACTTTGTGCTGGTCTGGATACCCCTGATTCAGGCAGAGTATTACTGGATGGAAGTATCCTGAGCGCTATGAATGAAGATCAGAGGGCAGATATACGGAATAAAAAAGTAGGTTTTATCTTCCAAAACTTTCAGCTTTTGCCTACTCTAACGGCCCTTGAGAATGTAATGGTTCCCTTAGAATTACGTGGTGGCAGTAATAATGGAATTGAGCACAGAGCGATAGAATTGCTATCCAGTGTTGGCTTAAAAGATCGCCTAACTCATTACCCCTCTCAATTATCGGGTGGCGAGCAGCAACGTGTTGCCATTGCTCGTGCTTTCATTAACGAGCCAAGCGTACTATTTGCAGACGAACCCACTGGAAATCTAGATGCTGAAACTGGTGACCAAGTCGAGGAGTTACTCTTTAACCTAAATAAAGAAAAACAAACCACCTTAGTTATTGTTACTCATGACCTGCTTCTTGCCCAAAAGTGCGAACAACAAATACGTTTGCATCGTGGAGAGATCGCCGAACAGCGTTTTGGCCAGACGCTGACGCAAATCGGTAGCAACCCTTCAATACCTGTTTCGTCATGAATAAACCCCCTTCCAATACACTTTGGTTAATGAAAATGGCTTGGCGCGAATCTAGAACCCACCGCGTTAAACTTGCCCTGTTTCTGTCGGCTATTGTGATAGGCGTAGCCGCTCAAGTATCCATAAGCTCTTTACGTGATAATCTAACTCAAAGTATTGACAATCAATCCAAAGAGTTGTTAGGCGCCGATTTAGAAGTACGACATACTGCTCCTTTTGACACGGTTTTGAATGGGTTTTTAGAGCGCCGATTCGATGAGAGTGCTGACATGGTTCGTTTTGCATCTATGGTTTCAGCTGACTCTGGATTTACGCGGCTCTCTCAAATATTTGCTTCTTCCTCTACCTACCCATTTTATGGACGTATTAAAACCCAGCCAATGGAAGCATATGAGGAGTTCCAACGTGGTGAGGGTGCGCTCATCGATCAAAGTGTATTGGATCAATTTAATTTGAACTTAGGTGACACCTTAACAATTGGCCTACGTTCCTACCCTATACTTGGAGGTATGCTATCTATTCCGGGGCAAGCTCAAGCAGGTTCCTTTTTTGGGCCTAGAATATTTATTCCTATTGAAGGTTTAGAAGAGACTGGTCTTCTCCAACGGGGTTCTAGAGTTGAATATCTACGCTATTTCACCTACCGTAATGATCAACAACCCGAACAAATCCGTGCAGAATTGGATTCGCTACGTAATCTGAGCACCTTCGGCTTCGATGATGTTGAGGAGCGTCGTTCGGAAGTGAGTTCAGCCATTGAGCAATTGAGCGACTTTTTAAATATGATCGGCTTCATTGCATTATTGCTTGGCGGGCTGGGTATAGGTAGCTCCATGTTTGTATATATCCGGGAAAAAATACCTCAGATTGCCATTCTCAAATGTGTAGGAGTTAAAGGTAAAGATGCTATACTCATTTTCTTATTTCAATCCTTCGTCATGGGACTCATTGGTGCCTTGTTAGGGGCTTTTTTAGGAGTTGGAGTTCAACAAATACTACCCTTTTTAATAACTGATTTTTTACCGGTTGAGTTACAATTGTTTCTCTCTTGGCCATCGGTTTTAGTAGGTGTTGCTGTTGGAGTGTTAGTTACCCTCCTGTTTGCAGGTTTACCCCTGGTTGATTTAACACAAATCTCCCCCCTCCAAACTCTGCGCCAAAGCAGCATTGCTGCATCTAAAAGTCTTAGCCAGAAGCGTCTTGTAATAATAGGGCTCATACTTTTAGGAGTTTGGGGATATGGTTTTTGGATGCTAGGTACCATTGAGGCAGCTTCATGGTTTAGTTTGGGAGTCGTAGTACTTTCGGGTGTATTGGTGCTGATATCCATAGGCTTGATGAAACTAACCCGTTCGCTTATTCGTCCACGTTGGCCTTATGCTATCCGGCAAGGTTTATCCAACCTGTACCGTCCTCAAAATCAAACAACGACTCTTCTTCTGAGTTTTGGTTTAGGAATCACACTTATAAGTTCACTTTACTTGACCCAGGACTTGTTATTAAGTGCGCTTAACTTTTCTACATCTGACGATATTCCAAATGTTGCATTTTATGACATTCAGGCCGATCAGAATGATGGAGTAAATGAGATAATTCGCGAATTAGACCATGAGACACTTCAAAATGTACCCATTGTAACCATGCGCCTAGAGGCAATGGGAAATAAAACTGTTACTCAGATTTTAACCGATACCACACGAAGTGCACGTCGGTGGGCTCTTCAGAGGGAATATCGGTCAACCTATAGAGATTCACTTATTGACACTGAAATACTTAGCGAAGGTGAATTTATTGGGCAATATGAGCTAAATATGAATGACCTAGCCAATGAGTATGTCCCGATAACCGTAAGCTCAGACCTTATGGGTGATTTATCGGCTAGTCTAGGAGATACCCTTCGATGGAATGTGCAAGGAATTGTCATTTCGAGTACCATTGTTGGTATTCGTGAAGTTAACTGGGAGGAACCACAACCCAATTTCTTTGTGGTATTTCCAAATGGTGTACTTAATTACGCTCCTCAGTTTTTTGCCACAACTGTGCGTACATCAACCAGGGATGAGGCGCTTATCTTACAACAAGAAATTGTAGATCGATATCCGAATATCTCCGCACTTGATATTGGTTTACTTATCGAATCATTTAGAGATTTTCTGAATCAAATCACCTTTGTTATTCAGTTCATTGGGCTTTTTAGCATTCTCACTGGACTTATTGTCTTAGCTGGTGCAGCCGCAAGCTCACGATTTCAGAGGCTAAAAGAGGCACAGCTATTGCGAGTATTGGGCGCTCAAAAACAAATTATAAAACGAATATTGTTCATCGAATTTTTTGCAGTTGGTGGTCTCTCATCCCTGCTTGGAGTAGGCCTTTCACTTGGGGTAAGTTATTTGGTTGGTTATTTTGTATTCGATTTAGTACTTCAACCAAGTTGGATTATATTATCCCTGGAGGTGCTTATCATCACTGGCTTAGTGACTTTGGTGGGTGCGGCGAATTCAAGTATTTCAGTTGATCGAGATAGAGCGTAACGGGTTTTTTTAATAGTCTTTAGGTCTAGTCCGGCATGAAAAAAAAGGCTTCCGTCACGAAGCCTTTTTACACTAACTACGGAGATTAATTTAGGATAATGAGGTCATATTTTAATTTTTATCCCAATCAATACGTTTACTAACTGATTTCTTTCTGAAATGCTTTCTTGAATGGGTAACGTAGAACCCATGTCTTGATACTCATATAAAATAGAACGATCGTTCCACTGTATATATTGTGTGGTTATATCTAGAAAAAAATCTCTACTTAATGGAATTCCGATACCCCCAGAATATAATGTACGAGTTTCATCAATTTGGACTGATTTAGACGGCAAGATAGAAGTACCCGCTCTTAGTTCTGTACCATTTTTAAAACGATACTGTGCACCGATTCGAGTGTTCATTACCGATTGGTACCTTTGGCTAATACTTTGCTCAATAACAGCTTCTTGATCTCTTAAAAAAGCCACTTCATCGAATTCTAAACTCTGATCATAGGTAAGGTCAATATCTGTTTTATTATAAGATATAAAATCAAATCCAATACTAAGGTCAAAGCCTTTTAGTTGATTGAC
>CALKOA010000088.1 GCA_938091655.1 uncultured Balneolaceae bacterium
CTCAATAACAGCTTCTTGATCTCTTAAAAAAGCCACTTCATCGAATTCTAAACTCTGATCATAGGTAAGGTCAATATCTGTTTTATTATAAGATATAAAATCAAATCCAATACTAAGGTCAAAGCCTTTTAGTTGATTGACTGCCATTCCTAAAGAATACTTAGAGGGGCGAGTTATAGCATAGGTAAATTCACCTTCAAAACTATCAACAAATGGCCCCAAAGAGTTGTCAAAGCTTGTGGTTATCGTAGAGTTGTATTCCTCGGTAATCTCCATGATAGATGGTAATGACCAGGATGCCCCCAAGTTTAGATACTGCCCTAGTTGGTAAACTGCTCCAATTCTAGCTTCAAAACCTAAAACGTCGGAACGTAATTCGTCAGAAAGCTGAATACTGTAAATATCCGTCCCATTTTCTCCATTTTCATCTTGCTCTATGAAATCTCCATCATAGATATTATCGAGATCTTCTTCCAAAATATTTCGGCTCATATTATGAAAGGCCTCATTTATTCCTAGTGAAAATCCTATGTGAAGATTTTTCTTGAATTCAGTACCCATAAAAAAGGCAAATTCTCGTGATCGCCCGTCTTGTGTTAATTCGCTTTGCTGATAGGTACCAGGGAAACCATCATTAAATCCTATTCTAAATATAGACTCGAGTTGTGTTTGTGCTTGATCAGCATAATCAATGGCATAGGTCTCAAAAGCTATGCTACGGTAATCACTTGATTCGCCTTTAAATACATCGGTAATTGTACTTTGGTTGTTGAAAGCACTAGAACCAAGTGATCGATTATAAACACTATTTGTATGAATTCCTCCACCA
The DNA here is from genome assembly GCA_938091655.1 of uncultured Balneolaceae bacterium. GTDB lineage: Bacteria > Bacteroidota > Rhodothermia > Balneolales > Balneolaceae > UBA1275. The sequence goes on from CALKOA010000088.1 coordinate 830, forward strand.
AGGACCAGGCTACCGACTCGCGTTGGTATTTTATACACCACTCCTATGTTATTTATATAATCAGCTTTTGAATCCAATAGCAGCTCGTTACCTCTAAAACTTTGATTAAATTCGGAGCGATTACTCATATACCCAATGTTCACATAACTACCCTTTATTAATGACATCACTGCAGGATTATCAATAAAACTAGCATATCCATTTTCCATGGCCACCGAAGGTAGTATAGCTGAGTTTGCGCTACCTAAATATTGCTGAGAGCTAAATACTTGGCTCAAACTACTATAACTCATTGGATCATAACCATCCTGAGCCATGGTAGATGAAGCGGTAATTAACAGCGTAATAATGCTTAGTATAAACTGTAGCTTAATTGGGCTTTGTCGATATGGTTTTTTCATTATGAGCCCCCTCTTGATGAACGACTAGACGTAGAACGTCCGGTAGCTTTAGAAGAACTTGATTTTGAGCGTGTTGTACTTTTTACCGCACTTGAGCTTCGGCTTGAACTTCCGCTAGTTGATCGAACCGCACTTGAGCTTCGGCTTGAACTTCCGCTAGACCGGCCTACACTGGAAGACGAACCGGTAGATCGACCCGTTGAACGACTTCCTGAACTACGAACGGTTCCTTTAGAACTACTGCCACTGCTACCAGAGGAACGAACGGTCCGCCCTGTTGAACGCCCTGTTGTTCCACTACTTCCACCACTATTGTATATACTTCTAGATCGGGTTGATGTGGAAGGTGTACTTTCCCAGCCTGATCGACCATTTTGAGAGGCAGAACGAGTGCGAACTGCTTTTGAAGATGCATTTTCTCCAACTCCCCTGGTTAACGTCGAATTAGTTGAACTACTTAGACCATATCGTCTTGCTCCACGAAGCTTATCTGTATTTGAACGGTTATTTGCCTCTCCAATGAATATGGTCGTCCCACCATAAGGGGAATAACCCCAATATGCAATATTTCCGTAATACCCATATCTATAGGAGTTAAATCCATAAAAGCCATTCCAGCTGTTGTAAAAGGGGTCATATGGACTATACCATGACCAACCACCATATCCACTCCATGCCCAATAAGAACTCGGACTCCAAGCGCTATAATATCCATAGTGCCCTCCCCACCATCCTACATGCAAACGCCACCAACGCTTTGCGTACCAATCAACCCAAAAATCATCATCAAACCAACCATCACGATATCCCCGGTTATAACCGCGATCAAAACCATTTTTGTATCCAAGATCGTAGGCATAGTCATGACCATTTTCATTAAGGTAAGAGTTATAATTGGTTGAATTGATAGCATGTATATAATGCTCATCATACCATTGCTCAGCCTCGTAATCTTTGTAATAAATGCTTTGTTCTGAAAGATTCATGCTGCTAGTTTTGTCTAACGAAATGGTAGAAGATTCATTTTGGGATCGAGGCTCCTCGCTGTAGTTAGGGTTGGAAGTTTGCTTGGTAGATGACCAGTCGTATCCTGAGGTTGTTCGTTCATCATCGTCCCAAGAATAATATCCCTTTTCGCTGACCTGAGTAGGACGATCCAAATCATATGACAGCTGCATTTGTGTATAGCATCCAGTGCTTAGCCATCCAAATCCTATTGTAAATATCATGATTGTAAACGAATGGGCTTTCATATGACCTCCAGTTTTGTGTTAACTTCTATATTTAATATGAATAATTTAGTTACTAGGTACTATCACATATTGATGTTAGTACTTCCTTTTACAACTCGCCTCTAAGCGACTTTGCAATTACTTCTGCTTTTGAGTTAACGTGTAATTTTTTATAGATGTTGCGTATGTGAGCTCTTACGGTATCAATGGATATGTCTAGTCGATCGGCAATCAACTTATAACTAAGTCCATCGACCAAGCCATTGACAATGTCTTGTTCCCTATTTGTAAGATTACTCTCTTGTTGCTTTTGTCCTCTATCATTAAAGTGAGTGATTACCTTACGGGCAATCTGGGGAGACATGGGCGCTCCTCCTTGCATTAATAAATCAATGGCATCTTTAATTTCTGGTAAAGATGTGTGCTTTAATAAATAGCCTGATGCTCCTGCTTTTAAGGAGTCAAATATTTTGTGTGAATCATGATAGACAGTCAACATGATAATTTCGATATCAGGATATTTTTGCTGGATAATTTTCATGCCTTCTATCCCACTCATACCAGGTAACTGTATATCCATCAATAGTACATTGGGATGTGGATAGGTCATTAAATAGTCCAACATTTCCTCTACACTTTCTGTAGCTACTAGGCAGGACATATCTTCTTGCATGTCTAGGTACCTCTGCATGAGTTGCCTAATTTTTTTATTGTCTTCTATAATGCCAACTTGTGCCATATACCTTAATTAGGGGTTTACCAATGCTAATTGCTTAAAGGAATCTGTATAGAGACAGAAAAACCTTTTTCACTCTTTATTTTAAGTATTCCATTCATTCTTTGCGCTCGCATTTCCATGTTACGTAAACCGTGACCTGTTTTTTTAATTTGACTGACGTCACTTCCATTGTCGAAGACCTCCGCATGTAGTATACTTTGTACTAGCGAGAGCCCAATCGACACCCGATCTCCATTGGAATACTTTACCACGTTATTTAACGCTTCCTTTATAATTAGATAGGTATTTTCTCTTATTTCTACTGGTATTTTCTTCTCCATTGGGAGCGAGTCAAAAGCATATTCTATATCAAACTGTGCCATATCAAGAATAGCTAAGGCATAATCTTGAATCCGATCGGTAAGATCACCTAATGAATCGTTCCGAGCATCAATGGACCAAACTATATCATCCAGACTTCCTACAATTTTTCGACATTGACGGCCTATTTGAGTGAGGGATTCCTTTAATTCTTGCTGGATGGTACCAGCTAATAAAAAATCGGACTGTAGTGCAATCTCTGTTAAACTAGCGCCTACATCATCATGTAAATCACTCGCTATTCGAACGCGCATACGCTCCATATCGACAAGCTTTGTTACTTTGGCCGTTCTGCGAATTAAGTACAATACCCACCCAATTAAAATAAAAACACCGATCCAAAACCATGCATTTTCATAGTATGGTGGGTTTACCTTGAATTGTATCTGTGCTAGATCTTCACTTGTTAGTCCATTTGAATTTATCGCTTGAACTTGAAACGTATAATTTCCCGAAGGGAGGCTTGGATATCGGATTGATGTGTTTTTTGTTTGCTGCCACTGCTCTTCTAAGCCAGTTAGCCTATATCGGTAGTACAACTGATCAGGAGCCGTAAAATTGAGCCCTATGAAGGCTACTTCGAAAAAATTCTGATTGTAATCAGTCTTTAATTTTTCTGTGCTGTAAGGATCTACGTTGACACCGGACAGGAGCACTTCCGCAATGTGAATTCTAGGTGATACTTCATTGCCCCTATATTTTTTTGGATCAAATTTGGATAAACCTTCTACCGTACCTAACCAATATTGACCTTTGGAATCCTCATAAAATGCACCCAAATTCATCTCGTTACTGATTAAGCCTTCTTCCTTTGTGATGGTTTTGAAGGTCTTATCATCAAAATTATATTGAATTAAGCCACCGTTGGTTCCTATCCATAAGGTTTTGGGGTTTGTTGGGTCTTCATAAAGAAAGTAGCACACTCTACTTGGCAAACCATCATCTTCCGTTATGGCCACTAACTCTTGTCCACTGATCATGGCTAAGCCTCCGAATGTATGCGCCCAAATATTACCCTGACTGTCTTCGATAACCCCCATAACCGATATATTGGGTAAGCCTTCTGCTAATCCCCATGTACGAAAGGTTCCATCTGGACTCATTTCAACCACTCCTGAGTAGGTTGCCACCCATATTGTACCATCACTATCTTCTATACTTTTTAACACAGTGTTTGATGGCCAAGAAGCTGTTTGAGTACTGTACTGAGTTATTGTCCAAGTTTCTGGGGTATAGAGGTCTTTATACTCTACTTTTATGAGGCCATGATCGTACGTGCTTACCCACATGACGGATGAATTGCTCCATCGAATATGTCGTATTTTTCGAAAGGGAAAATAGCGTTCATTGATGGTCTCAACACGTCCATCCTTGACATAACTTAAAGCATCCCTCATTCCTATCCATGTTCTTCCAGATGGATCCTGACTTAGATGGTACACACGTTGATCTACTAGACCAATTAATTGTGGCCATTTCGTTGGTCTTGTACTTCGGGTATTGAAATCGGCCAATTCTTTTTCTAGTATCTGAACTCCCCCACCGTAACTTCCTATCCATAGATCTCCATTTTCTTGCTCAATAAAACTAGTAACTAAGTTGTTACTAAGGCTATTGGACAGATCGTAGTTGACTACATATTCTCCCAGAAAAACGTTGGCGCCTCCGCCATAGGTGCCAATCCATAGTATTCCTTCCTTGTCAAAGAATAGGTTGTTTATTAGAGTATTCGACAAACCTTCTTCGGTTCCGTATTTGATTAGGGCATCCTCTCTTTGATGTAACAATCCATCCTCCGTTCCCATCCAAAGGGTACCATCCTGGTCAAGTGCTAAAGTTTGGATTCTGGCCAACATGCCTGTATGGATTCCTCCCTGAAGTTCGATTTGCCCGTCTTTATACCGATAAAGCCCATCTCGTGATCCTATCCAAACAACGTTATTTGCGGTGTCTAGTACGGCATCGCGGTAACGGGTTTGCTTGATTATCGGGGTGATGTTAAATGTGGTAGAATCAGAATAATTATAAGCATCTAATTCGAAGATACCTGATCGTGATACAAGTAAGTAGGATGAGTCTAACTCCACTATTTTTCGAACTGGACCGTTGAATGTTAAAGTGGATGGATTAAGATGTAACGATGATCTAGGATATTTGGGTGTATATAAATAGATGCCTTGCTCTTCAGTCCCCAACCACAATTGGTTTTGAGAATCCTCAAATACACTAATGATAGAGTTATCAGGTATCTCTGAAACATAATATATGCTATCTTTTATAGGAGAATACCAGTGTAGACCCTGTGATGTCCCTATCCACATTTTATTGTCAGCACTCTGGTACAGAGTATTTATTTGGGTGCTCTTTAAGCCGTTTTCTTGTAAGTATATCGTGAAATCATGCCCATCGAATCGGTTAAGCCCAAAACCCGTTCCCATCCAGATATAGCCTTTTTCGTCTTGAATTAATGTATTTACTACCGACTCACTTAAGCCTTGACCAATGGAATAATTCCGAAATGCATACTCCTGAGCAGAGCTTGACCCAACATAACTTAGCAGAAGAACCATTACCCATTTGCTGAGAAAGTAAATAGGTGAATAATTCCTCTTCATTACAACCTGGGTTTGTATTGTGGACTGTGTAAAAAGGGTTTCTTTTTCCTTGTGCATATGGTAATATACTAAGCTTGATGTAATATGTATGCCATTTATGGCTACCACCTATTCAAATTAATACAACTAATGTGAGTACTTCAGGTTTTTCTATTACGCTTCGTAGCTACGACGAAGAGATCAGAAATTTTTTAGACTCTGTTCTTTTAGGCAGCCCTGGTGGTATTCAATATCGAGTCCATAGGGAAACTAGTATGAATCAAGGACATGAAAATGTTCATTTTTTATGTTTGTCTAGAAATGAAAAGCTTCTTGGGGTGGTTGGACTTGTAAATAGAGTTGATGAAAGTGGAAAAACATGGCTGTATATAAGGTACCTGCATATTAAGAGAACGCTAGTTACTGACAAAATAAACAGAACTTCCGTACTTAATCGGAAAGCATTGACCCATAAAAAAAGTCGAGACAAGCGCATTTCGTTACTCGAAGAGAAACTTCTTGGGCATTTAGAGGAATTTTCAGAGCGATTAGCTACCAGGAACACTCTTCCTGCATACGCTTTTGTGGAAGATAAAAATCATCGGTCTATGAAGCTTTGCAACCGATTTAACTTTAACAAGGCTCAAGAGATTCAAACGATGTTGTTCCACCGCTTCAACCCTACTTCTCATTCCCAAATCCGCCTAATGACACATGAAGAGTTACAAGGTATGGATCATAAATTACGCCATTTTTACAATTCATATACAGCCTATCATACCGAAGGCATTACCCAACAAGGGTATTTTTTGGGATACTGGATGAATGGAGAATGGGTGGCAATAACCCGAATCATGAGACATCAGTGGGATATAGAACGCTTACCGGAACGTTTTTCGTTTTTGCACAAATGGAAACTTGACCGCTGGCCATATCTTCGGAAGGTGATTCCTGGACAGGCATTTCATTTTTTAACAGCTGACTACTTTTGGTTTAAGCAATATTGTGAACGGTATCTTGAGAAGATTATGGTGCATGCCTTAGCCAAAGAAGATGTTAATACGGTGATGCTTTGGCTGTCAAAAGAAAGTCCACATGGTCAGGTACTAAGAAAAGCTATTTCTTGGGGCTTTTTAAATAAACTGGGGCATTCAGGTAGCGTTTCTTTGGTAATGAGAGAATTCGGGGGTGATAAAGTAGAGACTCAAGAAATTCAGGTTCTGAAAACTAAAATAGGCCCTACATTTATAAACGCAAACGATATGACGTAGTATGGTGTAAAGAATAGAGTATATACACTTTGCTATACTCGTAGTTTTGTCCTGAAATTTGCCTTATGCTGATTTCTAGGTGCTGTCCTAAATGAAGTTATGCCTTGATCAACACTTAATGGCCTAATCAAGCAAATTATTAGCCTAAATATACGCGCAAGGCTGCACTTCTATTATGGTGACGTAATTTACGGAGAGCTTTTTCTTTGATTTGACGAACTCGTTCTCTGGTTAAATCAAATCGCTCGCCAATTTCTTCAAGGGTTAGGGAATGTTCACGGCCAATACCAAAGTAGAGACGGATTACTTCTGCTTCTCGTTTGGTT
>CALKOA010000089.1 GCA_938091655.1 uncultured Balneolaceae bacterium
GTGTCGAATGACGGTCATATTATCTTCGTGAATGTCGTACACCATGGTATACCCCATCGCTCGATGAACCAATGCCCAAGGGATTAGCTCTGGATCATGAAAATGAATCACATCCGGCTTTAAACTTCGTGCCATTTTAAAGAGCCTTACTGGTCGAAACAATTTAGCTAGAATACTTTTTTTTAACTTAGCGGGATCCGAATTCCATACTCGATGTAGCTGCACCCCATTTTGCTTCTCATCCAGAGAATCAGGTGTTAACAAATGTACATCAAAACCTTGAGCGGCTAACGAACGACATTGCTTCAAAAAGATTCTAGGATCTTTCCAAGGATGAACGGAGGAAATATGCACTATGCGCATGGGCATGCACTGCAGCTACCAAGAATTCTTGGCAGAATAGATTCTCTTAAAAACTTGGAATATAAAGCCAGAAGAATGTCCAACCTGCATAATGATTAATGAAAAAGCCGTGTGGAATATTTTGGAAAGCGTATTAGGCTGTTTCTTATCTGATTTCCAAATGTTATTAATAAAGTTGGATCGATTCACCCACACTACCCGAGTAGATTCTAAGAGTACAAGTCCTAAAAAGAACAGGCTCACTGGTATGGCCCACAAAGTTTGAGTAGTTAACACATCTGCTAAAACGTAGCCAATGTAACTCAACAGGAATATCGTAGGAAGAAAACTACGTAGTGGGCTTGAGAATGGATGTAAGAGTAGGGTTACAAATCGGCCTCGACCATATCGAAAATATTGTGTCATCAATCCCTTAAAACTAGAACGAGGATAGTACCAACACTTAATATCAGAACTAACACGAATGCATGGACCGTGCTCTTCTAACAACCGTAAATTCAACTCTGAATCCTGATTGGTAATATTAATCTCACTGAACCCACCCAATTTCTTTAAATCTTGTGTCCAAAAACATCCTAAAAATACCGTATCTGCGAAGCCATTGTAGCTATCTTTCATGTATTTAGCCCCACCATTACCCAAAATACTTTTTACCGCTAGTGAAATACCTGTTTGAACAGAATTCTGAGCTAAGTAGCGCTGAGCCCCACCTACATTTCTAGATGCATCCATTTTTAAAGCCTTGATACACTCCTCTACATAATCATTGGCATATAAGCAGTGTCCGTCTGCACGTAAAAACACATCTCCTTTAGCCTTTTTGATCATCTCATTTAAACCAAAAGACTGATATTTATTGGGATTCTCAATTAAAATTACACGGGAATCCTTTTCACTCCACTTGCGAATTAGCTCTCTGGTCTTATCTATACTACCTCCGTCGGCAATAAGAACCTCGACAATGTTGGGATAAGACGAATGAAGGAAACTAGACAGCAGACGATCTACGTGCTTTTCCTCATTATATAGAGGTATGGCTATGGTGACTGACGGCCACTCTTTTGCCGCTGTATAGCTGTCGGATTCAGCCGCTAGGTCTAATTTTTGCTCAACAAAAAGTTCCTGCATCTAATCGATTGTTTTACCACATTGTGGTAGATAATTATCTCGTAATTGGTATTAGTTGTAGCTTTGATTCTATAAAAAGGCAGTTGTTGAGCTTTAAATTGAAAGTCAAACTACTTTATCACATTGTAAAAGTCAACATAGGACGATAAAATACGACTATATAAGCTTAAATCCTTGTGCCCCCGCTTAACAAATAAAGTATCGCCATACGAACTGCAACTCCATTGGTTACCTGATCAAGAATAATGGCGCGCTCATGGTCGGCCACCTCACTCTCCATTTCAACACCACGATTGATTGGACCTGGGTGCATGATTTTAAAATCGGGATAGCGTTCTAAATGTTCTAATTTTATCCCAAAGTTCTCATGATACTCTCGTAAACTTGGGAAAAACTCAGTTCCTCTATCCTGGCGCTCAAGCTGAATGCGTAATGCCATAGCCATATCACACCATTCTAAGCACTCTTCAAGGCTATAGGAAATTCCTACCCCCATTTGATCAATAAATTTTGGCATCAGTGTTTTGGGTCCACATAAAACAACTTCTGCCCCTAACTTATTTAACCCAATAATATTAGAACGTACTACTCTACTGTGAGTAATGTCGCCAATAATAGCAATTTTAGCCCCTTTTATACCTCCGTATACTTGTTGTATAGTAAACAGATCAAGTAATGCTTGGGTTGGATGTTCATGTGCCCCATCCCCAGCGTTTAAAATAGCCGCATCTACACACTGGGTTAAAAAATGAGCAACACCAGGGCTCTCATGCCGTACTACTACCATATCAATTTTCATTGAGGAGATGTTGCGAATGGTATCCTTTAACGACTCCCCCTTTTTTGTACTAGATGTACCCGTCGAAAAATTAACAACGTCGGCACCCATACGCCTTTGAGCCAGTTCAAAAGACAATCGTGTTCTAGTAGAATTCTCATAAAATAAATTCACAATCGTTTTATCTCGCAGGGTCGGTACTTTAGGCACGGGACGATTCAAAATCTCACGAAAGGAAACCGCCTGATCTAATACATATTGTATATCCTGTGCACTGTAATCCGACAAGCCCAATAAGTGCTTTTGACTGAATTCATATCCCCCTTGCGTGCTGATATCGGTGGAATTTTTGTTGGTACTTAGCTTACTCATGGTCTGAATTTATTCCTTCGAGAAAAGGTTTTCGTTCAATGCATCATCTCCATCAACCAGGTATACAGCATCCTCGCCATCTAATTCTTTAACTCGAACCCGGACTTCCTCGGTGGCATAAGTTGGAATTTGAACACCCACAAAATCGGGAGCTATGGGTAATTCACGATGACCTCGATCGACCATACAACAAAATTGAATTTTCCGGGGCCGCCCATATGCCATTAGTGCATCCAGCGCAGAGCGAACCGTTCTGCCGGTATATAGCACATCGTCTATTAAAATGACATCCCGTTCATATAGGTCAAAAGGGATCTCTGTCACCTTTACATCGGGCATTTTAAGCTTAGTACGAAAATCGTCTCTAAAAAAAGTAACATCTAAAACTCCAAAATCAATATCAAATCCCAACTCTTTCTCCATGACCAACTTAATCCGTCGGCCCATATATACCCCTCGTGTTTGCATGCCCACTATAGCTAATTTTTTGGGATCATCATAGGATTCTAGGAATTGATGAGCAAATCGCAAGTAGGTACGATTTAGATCCTCAGCATCCATGATTTTAGAAGTACTCACTTCGTAACAGCAATTGGAGGGTTAAACGGGTAAACCCGCATGAATAACATTGTAAATATACTAAGCTTTTTCGAGAATTCGATACTTCATTCTGAAGCTGCTAAAAAATCTACTATACGCTTTGCTGCTGTTCCATCTCCGTATGGATTTGATTTTTGCGTCATATCCAAATAGGCTTTTTTATTTACCATCAATTCTCGCACCTCTTGTACAATGGCTTCTCTCAGAGTACCAATAAGTTTAACCGTCCCCGCTTCCACTGCCTCCTGCCTTTCGGTTTCCTCACGAAGTACCAACACAGGCTTATTCAATGATGGAGCCTCCTCCTGCACACCACCACTATCGCTAATAATTAAAAATGACTTCGACATTAACCAGATAAACGCTTCATACCCTAAAGGTTCGATCAAGAAAATTCCCTCTGTATTCCCCAAAGCATGCATCATGGGCTCTCGTACAGCAGGGTTCATATGAAGGGGATAAATCACTTGTACTAATGGATCAGAGGCCAATTCACGCAAAGCCTCAATTAATTCTGAAAAACCAGCTCCCATATTTTCTCTGCGGTGACCTGTTACTAAGAGTAGTTTTTTTTCAGGATCAAGAATGCGCATGATCTTCTGAATCTCGGGGTTGGATTGAGGAGTCATATTCTTTTGGCACAACATCAATGCATCTATAACCGTATTCCCTGTTACCAGAATATCTTGATCAGCAATGCCCTCCATTAGTAAAGCCTGCTTATTTTTTTCTGTGGGCGCAAAATGAATATCGGCTATTCGGCTTACCAGCTGCCTATTCAACTCCTCGGGAAAAGGAGCTGTTTTATTATAGGTTCTAAGGCCTGCCTCCACGTGATATACCGGGATTTCACGTTGAAATGCGGCTAACGCTCCAGCTAAACAACTACTGGTGTCTCCCTGAACTACCACACCGTCGGGTCTTAAATCGCACATTACCTTATCTAATTGACCTAGCAATTTGGATAGTAGTTGATTTAGCCCTTGTCCAGATTCCATCACAGCAAGCTCAATATCCGGCACTATGCTCCACTGTTCAAATGCGCTATCTAATAACTCCTTATGCTGCCCAGTTGAACATACAGTTACTTCAAAATTACCTCTTAGTTGGCACTCCAATATAATTGGAGCTAGCTTAATGGCCTCTGGTCGGGTTCCTATTACAAACAACACGTTCATTTCAGCTAATTTTAAGGTAATCTTTCTTTTATTTACCCTATAAACTAGCTATTTTTGCACACTTAAAGAACGCCACGTAAAACTATCTCCCAAGATTGTTTCGAACCGGGCTTAATTCAATCTTTCTAATCGTCTACCAAATACTGTTCCTATGAAAATTCATGAGTATCAAGCCAAAGAAATTTTAGCCTCATTCGGAGTTCCCGTTCCCAAAGGAATTTCCACGACTACTGTCGAAGGCGCCGTTAAGGCTGCTGAGGAGCTGCAAGCAGAAGGAACTTCACTATTTGTGGTCAAAGCACAAATACATGCAGGTGGTAGAGGAAAGGGCCGGACAAAAAAGAACAATGCCAAAGGAGTTATTCTTTGCAAAAGCGTAGAAGAAGTACAGCAAGCCGCAGAATCTCTTCTGGATGACGTATTAGTGACCATACAAACAGGCCCATCTGGGCAGTTAGTCCAACGATTGTATGTAACAGACGGCGTTGATATTGAAAAGGAGTTTTATTTAGGCATTCTATTGGATCGCGCTGTATCCAAAAATGTAATCATGGTGTCTACAGAGGGTGGGGTTGAAATTGAACAAGTAGCCGAGGAAACGCCCGAGAAAATAATAAAAGCGTGGGTAGAGCCTGGTATGCCACTACAAGTAAATCAGGCACGGATGCTAGCATTTAGCCTAGGTTTAGAGGGCGCGGCATTAAAAAAAGGGATTCAATTCATATTGGGGATCTATAATGCCTTTCTAAAAACAGATGCTGACATGATGGAAATAAACCCTTTAATCCTAACGCCCGATCAAGAAATTATGGCACTCGATGCCAAAGTCACCTTTGACGGTAATGCATTATATCGCCATACCGACATTGCCGAGTTACGTGATGAATCCGAAGAAGATCCATTCGAATTAGAAGCCCAAAAATACAACCTCAACTACATCAAACTAGATGGTAATGTAGGGTGTATGGTTAATGGCGCGGGCTTAGCAATGGCTACGATGGACATTATAAAATTATCCGGTGGAGAACCTGCGAATTTCCTAGATGTGGGTGGTGGAGCCAATGTAGAGACGGTTAAAAATGGTTTCCGAATTATCTTAGACGACCCAAATGTAAAAGCCATTTTAATCAATATTTTTGGTGGTATTGTACGCTGTGATCGGGTTGCAAACGGGGTTATTGAGGCTGTTAAAGATCCAGAGATTGCAGAAAAAGTAACCAATGTTCCTATCATTGTACGTCTCCAAGGCACCAATGCTGCAGAAGCCAAAGAAATCATTGATAATTCCGACTTAAATGTTATTTCTGCCGTACTGCTAAAAGAAGCCGCGGACGAGGTTTCAAAAGTTCTAGCCTAAAGATTTTTACTCTAGAATGTAAGGTCGAGGGATTTGCCTGTTAACAAGAGCTTGTTATCCTAAGACTGCCAACCCAAGACGGTTTGTCCAAGTCTAGTAGGTTCATTCAACTGGTTCATGGAGATTAGCTCTGCTTAATCGACCTTGATTGAACCTGTTCGTAGAAATCTTCGTACTGGCGTACCACATGAACTTGGTTAAAAAGCTCGGCTCGCTTCCTTGCATTTTTTGCTAGGGTAGCGTGCAAACTAGGCGTAGTCAAAATTTGAACAGCATAATCTGCCATACAGATCACATCATCTAGGGGACACGCATACCCCGTTACTCCATGTATATTTACCTCGGGTAGCCCCCCAATATCTGAACTAATCACAGGAACAGAACAACTCATAGCCTCCAGAGCTGCCAATCCAAAGCTTTCAGATCCCGACGGAATGAGAAACAGATCAGCAATGGAAAGAATATCTTCTACTCGTTCCCATTTCCCCATAAAATGAACATGTTCGCAGATTCCGAGAGTTCGGCATTGCTGTTCAGCGACTTGCCTATCAGGTCCATCACCCGCTAAAACCAACTTAGCCGCTATACCCTTTTCCAAGGTTTTAGCAAAAATTTGTATCACAACAGGTACTCTTTTTACTTTTCTGAAGTTAGAGACATGAACAATTAATTTTTCTCCGTTTGGCGCCAATTCCTTTTTCAGTTCTGTCTGCTCAGTAGCTTTAAACCGTTCCAAATCGATGAAATTTGGAATGACCTTGATCTCTTGTTTAATATCAAAATTTTCGTAGGTCTCTCGCTTTAAGTATTCCGAAACTGCCGTTACGCCATCACTTTTATCAATGGAAAACTCAACCACGTGTTTATAACTAGGGTCTTTCCCAACTAAAGTAATATCCGTGCCATGTAATGTAGTTACAATGGGTACATGAAGTCCTCGCTCTGCCATAATCTGCCGGGCCAAATAAGCACTCGTGGCGTGAGGCAAGGCATAATGCACGTGTAACAAATCCAAATGCTCAAACTCAATCAACTTCACCATTTGTGAGGCCAAGGCTAAAGCATAAGGAGGATATTCAAATAACGGATAAGAATTTATTGACACCTCATGGTAAAAGATATTTGTGTTGTGTTCTTCTAGTCGAGCGGGTCGAGCATAACTCAAAATGTGCAAGGTATGCCCTTGATGTGCTAATATTTTAGCCAATTCGGTGGCTACGACTCCACTACCTCCAAAGGTTGGATAACAGACTATTCCAATATTCATAAAAAAATTTCTACTAGGTGAATCAGAACTATTTATAGGCAGAGTACATAAGCGTATAGATGACAAAGCTCAGCTTAATAGCGTTCCAAAATACCATTTCTTAAGATGATTTTTTTATGAGTTATGGCTGCTAAAAACCCTAGACTTTTTTTCCGCCAAATTCATCTGCTTGCTTGGGTGTTTTTTGGCGCATGACAAATCGCTATATTCAACCCTCTAAACAACTTTGACGCTTCAATAAGTACATAACACGTATGGCAGGACATTCTAAATGGGCGAATATTCGCCACAAAAAAGCGAAAGAAGATGCAAAACGCTCTAAGGTGTTCACAAAAATTATCAAGGAACTTACTGTAGCAGCCAAGGAAGGGGGAGGTGATCCAACTGGAAACCCAAGGCTTGCTTTGGCCATAGAAAATGCCAAAAGTTGTAACCTTCCTAAAGATAACATGGAACGTGCGATTAAACGTGGCACTGGTGAGCTAGATGACGGTTCCAGCTTTGAAGAAGTAAGTTTTGAAGGATACGGGCCTGGAGGTATTGCCTATTACATCGAAGCAACCACCGATAATAATAACAGAACGGTGAGTGAGGTTCGGCATATTTTCACTAAACATGGTGGGAACATGGGTACCAATGGATCTGTTTCTTTTTTATTTGAGCAAAAAGGGATGATTGGTGTACCTTCTGAAGGGCTAGATGAAGAAAACTTCCTCCTAGATGCAATTGAAGCAGGCGCTGAAGACGTAATCGCAGAAAAAGGAGCCACTCTCTTCATGGTCATTACAGAGCGTACTCAACTTTTTCATGTCCGAAATAACTTGGAGGCTGCAGGGTATACGATTGAACAAGCAGAGCTCGTTAGGGAGGCTATGACGGAGACAAAAGTAGACGCCGAACTAGCTCGTGCTAACTTTAGTATGATTGAAAAATTTGAAGAAAATGATGATGTGACCAATGTATTTACGAATCTACTTATGGATGATGAAACCATGAGCGCACTTGAAGAATAGGTATTGTTATCAGACGCAAGATCAATTAGACGAAAAAACGACCTATGGCGACATTTATTTGGACTATACTTCTATTATTTGGACTAAACATTAGTAATCCAGACGCTCGTAAGGGAAATAAATCTTATGAAAATGGAGACTATGAGGGAGCAAAAACTTGGTTTTATTCTGCTTTAGATCAGGATCCCAATAACGCCGAAATTTTGTTCAACTTAGGTAATACTTTAACTAAACTGGGTGAAATCGAAGAAGCTATTAAGATGTTCATGCAAGCAAAAAGTTATACCAATGACACCCACCTAAAAGCTCTGGCAGACTACAATATCGGAACTGTTTTAGCTGAAAATGAGCAATGGAAGCCGGCAATGAAACACTTGCGAGCTTCTTTACAAAAACTTCCCTACGATAGCGAAGGCCAATTCAATTATGAATATGCTTTGATGAAATCTTCTGAAGAAGATGATAATAATGAGCAGAATCAAGATCAAAATGAAGACCAGGAACCTCCACCTGAACCAAGCATGTATGCTAAAGCGGTAAAAGAACAAGCCGATGCGCTCGTAAATGAATCCCGATATGCTTCCGCTTTTAATCTAATGCAAGAAGCTTTAGGAGTCGATGAAACGGTTAGATATTATGAGTCGTTTATAAATCGTATCGGTGCGGTGAACCAGATAGAACAAACTGACAATTAAGCTGGTTAATGATTATACGACCGTTCACACTCACATCCATGAATTCTATGTTTAATCCCTCTTTTTTGCTCACATACGTTTTCAATAACAAAGGAAGAAGGTTCACCTATGCTGTTTATTCCTTCGTGCTAGCTTTAATGGTTTGCTCCATGCCTCAATCTCTTCTAGGACAAACTCAAGCTAACATCCCTCCTGCAGAAAGTTACTTTCATCGAGGTGCTCAACAATTCATCTATAACAACTTAGAGGCAGCTATTAGTGCTGTAGAGACTGGATTAGAACGTTATCCGGATGACCTGAAACTCCAAAGTCTATATGAGCAGTTGAAAGAACAGCAGCAGCAACAACAGAATCAGGATAGCCAGAGTGAACAAGATAATGGGGATCAAAACGAAGAAAATTCTGAGCAGAATTCAGAACAAGAAGAAAACTCAGAGCAAAACTCAGAAAGTGAAGAAGAAGAGTCAGAAAATGACGATCAGAGTCAAAGCCAAGATGAACAGGCGCCAGACGATTCCGAACAAAGTGAGCGCGCTGAAGCACAAGAACTAAAAGATTTAAGCAAAGAAGAGGCCCAGAAAATCCTTCAGGCATTAGCTCAAAAAGAAAAAGAATTGTTAAAAGAATTCAAAAAAGCTAAAACCAAAGGCGGAAAGACACATGAAAAAGATTGGTAAATCTATCCCGTATCTACTTCTCTTTTTTCTTGCAAGTATTCCCAGCTTTACTTGGGCACAAAACTCCCCAATTCAGGTACAGGCAAAACTGTCTGAAACCAATATATATAATGGAGAATCGGTACTCCTAGAGTTCATTATTTCCGGTAGAAGTTTAAACAGCATTGATCGCCCAACTATACTCGATGTACCTGGACTTCGGTGGATAAGCGGTTCAAATAGACAAGGGCAGAGTATTCAGTATGTAAATGGTCGCCCTAGTGTCACCTACACCTATGGCTATCAATTTGTTGCAACTCAGGTTGGCGACTATACCGTTCCTTCCTTTGAGATTACCGTTAACGGAGAGGTTTACCGTACGGAACCTATTTCATTTCGGGTATTGGATCCAGCGAATTCACAACAAAATGATGGGACTAGTCCAGATATTTTTGTCCGGTTAGAGCCCAACAAAACCACTGCCTTCTTGGGTGAACAAATTGTAGTAGATGTCGTATTGTATTTCAAAAATACCATTGAAGTTCGGTCTTACCAAGCAAGTCCAGGCTGGAAAGCAGAGGGCTTTTGGAAAGAAGAACTTGAAAATACCCAACAGACTCGTGCT
>CALKOA010000090.1 GCA_938091655.1 uncultured Balneolaceae bacterium
TGCCAAAGAGGTACGCCCATGAAAAGCTTTATTGAAGGTCAAAATTTTACTACGCCCATTAACCGAAGAAGCTACTTTAAACGCATTTTCAATAGCCTCGGCCCCAGAATTACACAAGAACAACTGAAAATCATGATAGCAGCACATTTGCCCTAGTTTTTTATCCAGTTCGTGCTGTATCGCTATGGGCACTGAATTGGAATAAAATGAAATCCGATCCATCTGTTCTTTAATCCGCTTTATATAGTGTGGATGTCTGTGACCAATGGAGATGACCGCGTGGCCCCCATAAAAATCGAGGTATCGCTGCCCATTAGCATCCATCACCCAAGCTCCCTCGGCGCTTGTTGGTTCAACATCAAATACCGGATAAACTGGAAACATACTCATGAGTCACCTATTGAACTAATTTTATCAAATGATTTTTTCAAGCCTTGAATAACCGCCGAACTCAATCCCTGATATTCCATCTCATTTAATCCTGCAATGGTACATCCCATGGGCGTAGTTACTTTGTCGATTTCACTTTCTGGGTGGCTACCCTGCACCATCAGCAAAGAAGCCGCGCCCTTGGCTGTAGCGGTGGCAATTTTCAATGCCTCTTCCGCCTCAAAACCCAATTCAATTCCGCCTTGTGTGGCTGCTCTAATGTATCGTAAAAAGAAGGCAATTCCACTCGCTGCTAACACGGTAGCTGCTTTCATATGTTCTTCCTCTATATGCATAACCTCGCCAACGGTTCCAAACCACTCTTGCACCTGAGCGGCATCTTGCGGACTAACCTGATCATTGGCACAGATACAGGTCATAGACTGACCAATGGCCACCGCTGTATTTGGCATAGCGCGAATAATTGGAAATGGGTGCGGTAAAAGTGCTTGAATTCGGTCACTATTCATCCCCGCCAAGGTAGAAATAAGTACCTGTTTCTTATGATTCAACACACTCTTCAATTCGTCTAAAATATCAGGAAGTTGCTGCGGCTGCACACAAAAAAACACGTAACCCGCCTCCAGGACCACTTCTTTTACATCTGAGCTTAATCTAAACCCATCCTTTGCTAGCATTTCGATTTTAGACAAATGACGCCGACACAACCAAATCGAGTCTGCTCCCAGACTTGTGGCTAACCCTTTGGCTATAGCCACCCCCAAATTACCGGCCCCAATGATGGCGACCTTAGAAGGCTTCTGTAGGTTATTTTTTTCGTTGGACATAGAAATTGATGAGTAAGGAGTTGGTACGTAATGTATAAGCGAGTAAAGAGAAATAAAAAATCAGGTTTTAATTAAACAACATTGTTACGTCATTCTACTGGTTTATGCGAACTAGGTCAAAACACGCTGGGTTTAAGCAAAAGCCCCATGCGTTCATCCCATCCCATTATAATATTCATATTTTGAACTGCCTGACCTGAAGCTCCTTTTAACAGATTATCTATAGCCACCGTGACTAATATCTGATTCTCCACTTTTTCAAGATGAATAAGAGCTTTATTGGTATTAACAACCTGTTTAACGCTAATAGGCTCTTCCGAGAGGTGTACAAAAGGTGCATCCGAATAATATGCCTTAAACCACTCCTTAATCTCCTGTTCCGATACATCTATTTTTTGATAACAAGCAGCAAGTATTCCACGAGTAAAGGCTCCCCTCATAGGGATAAAATGTATGTTAGGAACCTTTGATTGTAGGCTGGATATGCTCGCCCTAATCTCACCCAAATGCTGGTGAGTAAATGCTTTGTATACCGATGCATTATTGGAACGCCAAGAGAAATGGGTGGTAGAACTAGGATGAGCGCCAGCACCAGTACTTCCCGTTATAGCGCTGATATGAACTTCATCGTGCAATTTTCCCTGTTTCGCCAATGGTAATAAAGCCAACTGAATAGCCGTAGCAAAACAACCTGGATTTGCTACAAAATGAGCTTTTCGAATCATGTTGGCTTGAAGTTCAGCTAGACCATATACAAATTCCTTACCGCAGCAATGATGTCGGTTACTAAGTTTTCCTTGGGTCAATTCCCACCGTGCATCTGCGCTTAAATCAATGACCTTAGCTTGGGTTGGTATCCAGCCCTGGTCAAACACCTCTTTAGTTTTTCCATGACCTGAACATAGAAAAACGATCCTACAAGTGTTTGGTAATTTCTCAACAAAGCTACCCGAAAGCTCGCCTATTAAATCGGGATGTGCTTTAGATAAATGTTGCCCAGCATGACTTTGACTTTGAACAAATAGTGAATCTACTTTTGGGTGAGTAGATAACAAACGAATCAATTCACCTGCGGTATAGCCCGCGCCACCTATGATCCCTATATCAATTTTATTAGTTTGATTTTCAAGCTCAACAGCAACTTCACTTTCCGGAGTAGGTTTATTTATCTGATTACTCACTTGAGTCACTCTTATTTTTATGGTGCTGGTTTGAGAAAGCAGGCTCTTTCTTCATACTATTATATATTTGGGTTGAATTAGATAAAATTTTGGTAAAGCCTTTTACTTCTTCACCTGTCCATCCCTGATTCATTTCACCATACTGACCAGCATCTGATTGTAACATATCAAAAGGTGATTCTACCCCATGAACCTCAAAATAACCTGGATGTAATCGTACAAACACTTTCCCGCTCACCCTCTTTTGTGTCGACTCTAGAAAAGTTTCAATATCTCGCATGACAGGATCTAAATACTGGCCTTCGTGCATCATCATCCCGTACCATTCACCCATCTGGTCTTTCCAATACAATTGCCATTTAGCTAGACAATGCTTCTCTAAAGTGCGATGAGATTCTATTAACACCATTGGCGCGGCTGCTTCGAAACCTACACGTCCTTTTATACCAATAATCGTATCTCCCACGTGATGATTGCGACCAATCCCATAAGGTGAAGCTAAAGCGTCTAATTTTTTAATCAGTTGAACAGGGTTCATTCGCTCACCATTAAGCCCCACAGGTTCGCCTTGCTCAAATTCTATTTCAATTCTGTTCGTTTCGGTTTTTGTAATGGGACTTGGCCAAGCAAACTCTGGTAGTGGAAGATGCGATGTTAAGGTTTCAGCTCCTCCAACAGATGTTCCCCAAAGTCCTTTATTAATGGAATACTTAGCACGCTCCCAAGATTTTTCAATCCCATGTTCTTGAAGAAAATCCACCTCCTGTTCACGACTTAACCGCTGATCACGGATAGGAGTGATAATTTCCATCTCAGGAGCCATAATCTGAAAGACCAAATCGAACCTAACCTGATCATTTCCGGCGCCCGTTGAACCGTGAGCTATAGCGTCTGCACCAATTTTTTTTGCATATTCTACAATTGCTACTGCTTGAAAAACCCTCTCAGCACTAACACTTAGGGGGTAAGCATGATTTTTTAGCACATTCCCAAAGAGTAAATAGCGTATACCATGATCATAAAATTTTTGCTCCACATCCAAACAAAGATGGTGTTGAATACCTAATTCAACCGCTTTAGCTGCTAAATCATCTACTTCTTCTGCATCGAAGCCACCGGTATTGACCGCTACAGAATGCACCTCATATCCAAGGTTTTTTGCTAAATAAATAGCACAATAACTGGTGTCTAAACCACCGCTGAAGGCTAATACTACTTTTTTCATGATTTTGTTTGCTTGGAGGGTTTAATGACTGTAAGAAACGACTGTTTTTTTAAGCGTACCCATCGGTAGAATGTTTCTAGATTCTGCTTTTTTTTCTCTTCCGACTGAGTGTTAGGTTTTTTGGGATCGTACAACATACCAGTGCATAAGCAGTTGGTGCGATTGTTCCTGCTTAATATATCATAATTTGGGCAGCTCTGGCAGCCTTTCCAGAATGTTTCATCCTGAGTTAGCTCCGAAAAAGTAACCGGCTTATATCCAAGGTCTGAATTTATTTTCATTACAGGAAGAGAGGTGGTAATCCCAAAGAGCTTTGCTTCTGGATATTTTTTCTTCGACAATTCAAATGCCTTAGTTTTTATTTTTTTTGCCAGTCCCTGGCCTCTATAATCCCAATGTACAATTAGGCCTGAGTTAGCGACATATTTTTTGTTTTCCCATATCTCGATATAACAAAATCCAGCCAGCTGATCTCCATCCAAGGCAATAACCGCGTTCCCATTGGTCATTTTCGTTTTAATGTATTCCGGTTCCCGTTTAGCAATACCAGTTCCACGTTGCTTAGCCGCTGTTTCTATAAGTTCACATATAGCTGCCGCATATGGATGATGCGAAGAAGTACAATAATGTAGAGTAATAGGCATGAGTGAGTTAATAAGAGTGAAAAAATGAAAGTATAGTTGCGGAAGGGTGAGCGATGATTAATACACGCTCGAAACAAAGGCAATTACCGCCGTCGCCGATAGATAGGCCGTACCGGGTTTCCCGGGATTGGATTTGGACGATATACTTTAGAGATTAGCATGTGTAGAAAGTACGCTTTTTGATATTTTAAATACAATTCCAACGTATCTTTTTTTTAACACGAACTAACAAACATCGTAAGCATCTATTAATATTGCGTTTTAACCCTTTCATATCCCTTCTCTTTATCCTAATAGCAAGTCTTAGCAGACCATCTAACGCACAAATTCCCGCGCAGGGTGGTTCAGCGGAAGGTCAATTTTCACCTAATTCAACCGCCCAAATTAGACCACAAGCACAAAAACTTTTTTTAGAGGGCTTAATAGCAATCAATGATGCGTCCTTGGAAGAGGCTTTAGCCCTATTTCTACAGGCCGAAGAACTCGATCCCGAACAAAGTGGCATTACGCATGCCATAGCAGATGCTTATTTCGGTCTTAATGACTACGATAATGCTCTTTTTTACGCAGAATATAGCCTTACAAAAGAGCCCATGAATCCATGGTTTCGTATTACCTTAGCTCAAATATTATATACCCAAGGGTACTACCAATCAGCGGTAAAAGAAGCCGAACTGGTCCTAAGTCAACATCCTAATCAATGGATTGCTCTAACTTTTCTAGTGCATATGCACCGAGAAATGGGCTTTTTAGCGGATGCCAACACTGTGATACGCGAACGCATTTTGCACCCTATACAAAGGGCAGCCACCAAGTATTCCCCTAGCAGGTCTCAATCAAATGGATTTTTTATTCAGCCTTTCAGTAAAGCACATAAAGATTGGTACAAACTACTCTATAGAAACTTTGAAGTACTTGAAATGCGCGATTCAATAACAGCTGTTGTAGACGAAATGCATTATTTGTTCCCTTATGACCAAGAAATCAGTACTCTTGCTTCCGAGAATAATAAAAAACCCGTTTTCTCTGATAACGCTGGCGTTACTCAAGCTAGCTCAAGTGAATCTACATTAACTGAACCTGAACTGTCTCCTCTATTACAGAAACTCCAACAGGGCAGCACCCCAAAGAGTCCGGAGGAGGCTATAGAATGGTTGGCTTTATTGTATCAGCAGAATACAAGCCTGACTGATCAACAAAAGATAGCTTTGGAATGGAATCAACTTTTCCCTGAACAGGGAGAAATTTTAAGTGAATTAGGCCGAATAGCGTTAGAATTAGACCATCCAAGCGCAGCAAAAAGTTGGCTTGAGCAAGCCGTTCGTAGTCCTGGCCAGCGTTCTCAAAAATCAGAATGGTACCGCCAACTAGGCGAACTACAAGCGCAAGCCGAAAACCTTGACTCCGCTGAGCAAAGCTTCAGTTATGCGCTTCGATATGACCCTGAAAATGAGCTTGGTTGGGCTAGTTTAGCCTATTTTAACGCTCGATATAGAAATAACAGAGCCGAGGCTGAGTCAAACATCGGACAAGCACTTTCAATTAACTCAAAAAATGCCAATGTGATAGAACTACAAGGAGACATCTACCACATACTTGGTGAATCAGAGCAGGCGATTATCTGGTGGGAAAAAGCCCTAAAATTAGGTGGAACAACTCAGAGATTACAACAAAAGCTATCAGGAAAGCATGAATAAGTGGTATAACTCTTTCTTTACTTTCACAGTTTTCTTGTTGGTGAGTATGTTATTTCTTCAAGGCTGTAGAAGCAGTGGTTTCATGTTGCGTTCATCCACAGACCAAATATATACTCCTTCAAACATCATTGTTTCCGAGGCATATGACCTCCTTCAAACACAAACACTTCCAAGCTCGTTTTCAGGCAAGGGCAAATTATTTTTCAGCGCTCCTGGGCAGAGTGAAAGGCTTAGTTTTGAGTATATTGTAGGCCAAAACCGAGAAGTCTACGAGCTCAAAAACCGTATTGGTATCCCTGTGGCTACGATACAAATTGAGGGAGACTCTGTATTATTTTTAGACAGAATTGAGTCGCGAGCCATTAGTTGGCATAAAAACGCACCCCCTTTAAGCGTGCCCGGGCTTATCCCCCCCATTCGATTGTATGAACTTGTACACTATGAGCACTGGATTTTACAAGCGCAAGAAGTGGATCAATCGACCCGAGATATACGTTTCACCATACCTGGCTTTGGTTACGTGTATCTAGAATTAGAAACCTATGCACTTTCTGGGCTTACTTATAATTCATCGTACCAAAGCAGCATGGGCGAAGTTTGGAAACTTGAAGTGAATGACAGAAAGAACTACAAAAATTCTCCTATTGCCCGTACCTTTAGTATCGAGAATGAAACGCGTAAATCACAATTATTTGTGCAACTGGTTGACCTACAATTCAACAAGTCCGTAATCCCGCCGCTAGTAACTATTCCCAGTAATTATACTCAAACCCGATAAGTTGATTAGTTCCCCTACATCATATTGCTTACAGAAATCCCGACTAGGTCTCATTTCCCTAGCCTTCAGGGTGTTCTTTTTTTGTTTAGTGGCATTGGCCGTGTTAAGCCCTAATGAGCTCTCGGCTCAAACCTATCAAGAGAGAAGAGATGCCATACTTAACAAGCAGAACGAAACACGATCGGAGATTGAGGAATTGTCGAGCCGAATTAGAGAATTTGAACAGCAAATCAATGCAACTGAGAGTGAGTACAGCAAGGTTTTTCAGCAATATGAACAACTTAATAAGATGATTGCTCTGCAAGACAACAAAATTAAAAGCCTTGAAGGGGAACAAGACCAGATCGAAGAAGAGATCAATCTAATACAAGATCAAATACAATTACGGGAGAAGGAATTACAACAATCCTTAGACAACTATCGGGAAATTATGCGCTATACCTATATGAATGGGCGGCTTAATTCTATTGAGCTGTTAGCTACCTCGGAGTCTATGAATCAGATGATTAGGCGCGCTTATTACTTGAATAAACTAGAAGATTTTAAACGAACCAAACGAGATGAAATCGTAGCTAAACAACAAGAACTTAGTGGTATGCAGGTTGATTTAGAAAGTAGCTTAGAAAAAAATAGCCTAGTCATTGACGAAATTGAGCAAGAAAAGAAAAAACTTGATAGCCAACGAAATCTCCAGCTTAGAAGTGCAGAACGATTGAAAGCGGAGAGCACTACTTTACTGGATGAGCTCAAGCAGGTTCAGGCACAAAAAGAAAATCTTGAAACCGAATTCTCAAGTCTTATAGCAGAAGAGGATAGAATACGTGAACTTGAAAATGAACGCCTCAGACGCCTAGAAGAAGCACGTACTATAGCAGATGCTGCAAGACGGGCAGAGGAGGTGGCAAAATACTCTACCCCTACCCGAGCCTCCTATGTTTCAGACGAAACCTTGAAAGCATACGAGCAGAATTTTTCTGTATCTAAAGGGCAGTTACCATGGCCTGTGAGCTCTACCACCGTTTCAAAAAAATTTGGTATTACTCGAAATCCATTATACGGTACAAGAACGGAACACCCTGGAATTAACATTGTTACCCGCGCAGGGGAAGAAGTTCGAGTAGTTTCAGATGGGTATGTATTTGCGATTCAGCCATTACCAGGATATGGGAATGTGGTGTTTGTTAAGCATGGCTCGTATTACACCGTATATGGAAATTTGAGTGAGATTTACGTCAATAGTTCAACCATCCTACGGGCAGGAAGCCCCGTTGGGCGGGCGGGCACAGTAGAATCGGAAATGGGGGAAAGTATCTTTTTCGCCGTTCGAAAAAACAATACCAATTTGAATCCTGAAGAATGGCTAACCAAATGATTGATACCGAGCAACTACCTCGAATGGCCTTTTATACATCTGGCTTAATGGTGGTATCTGGAGCTTTTACCATTTTTTCATCAGAGTTATTTCCATATGTGCTAACGTCTATATTTCATAGCATTGGTATACTGCTTGGAATCGGCCTGGTTTATTTTAACATGATCCGTTTAAGTTCTCGTAGGTACATGCGGCGACTAGATGGCCCTTCCAGAATGCCCTGGCTTTTTGCAGTCTTAATTGGAGGGCTCCCTTTGTTTTGGATTACAATCTATGATACGGGTTGGCCTTTAGCCACACATTTGATATATGCCGGAATTATCCTATTCTTTAGTGCTTTAGGTGCTAATTTAGGTCAAAAGGCAGGCTATAAAGCCCAACAACAATTTCGAGTGCAGCTACAGGCCTATTTAGAAAAAATTCACTTACAACAAACTGAAAACTCTCCAGAATCACCCGATCATGAATCAACCAATCGCTTTCCTTCGTCCTAGTTCATTATTTAATCTACTCTGTAGCTTTATACTCATAATTCTGGTCAGTTCTAGCTTTACTTGGGCTCAAGACTCCTCTAATGATACCAATGTTTCAACATCTTGGACTCCAGAAGAGTTACATACCATCGGTACGGCGGCCTCTGCTGAACAACTAGAGTATTACATCCAGAAATTAGCTGATTTCGGCACCCGTCACACCTTATCCGATACCGTTTCGAATACCCGAGGCATTGGTGCAGCTCGACGTTGGATCAAAGCAGAGTTTGAAAAAATATCAGTCGAATGTGGCGGTTGTTTAGAGGTTTTTTATGTTTCAGGAATCGTACAGCCACAAAACAGAATTCCTCAGGCTACCAATGTTGTGAATGTAGTAGCCATACAACGTGGCTATGCCGATCCCAACCGATTTGTGGTAATGAGTGGTGATATTGATTCTCGTGTTTCAGATCCCACAAACGGAACTTCTGACTCACCCGGTGCCAATGATAATGCCTCAGGTATGGCAGGCGCTATTGAAGCAGCTCGTATTCTTTCTAAATACCAATTCCCATCATCCATTATTTATACTGGACTATCTGGAGAAGAGCAAGGATTACTAGGTGGCAAGATATTAACCGACTATGCCATCGCAAATGGGTGGGATATCAAAGGTGTACTAAACAATGATATGATTGGAAATATCAAGGGCATTAACGGAGTCATTGATAATACGACTGCCCGGGTATTTTCAGAGGGAACTCGTTATGTGGAAACCGAACGAGAGGCTCGCGTGCGAAGATTTACAGGCGGTGAGGTTGACTCCCCATCTCGAAATTTAGCCCGTTATGTAGATCTTATGGCGGACCGATACATTCCTAACTTGGATATAATGATGATTTATCGATTAGATCGTTTCGGTCGCGGTGGGCATCATAGACCCTTTAATGAGGGCGGTTTTCCTGCCGTTCGTATCATGGAAACCAATGAAAATTATATCATGCAACATCAAGATATCCGAGTGGAAGATGGTATCAAGTATGGTGATACGATAGACGGAGTAGATTTTGATTACGCAGCTAAACTTACCAATCTGAATGCGGTTGTAATGGCCAGTATGGCTTGGGCTCCTGCGCCCCCAGCAAATGTTCAAATTCAAGGGGCTGTTCAACCTAGCACCACCCTATCTTGGAAAGCATTGAACCCAACAGAAAACCCTCAGCTAGCTGGATATAAAATTTATTGGAGACTCACCGACTCAAATCAATGGCAGTGGAATACATTTGTGCCTTCTGACGTGGAAGAGTATACCTTAGAGAATGTGGTAATTGATAATTACTACTTTGGTGTCGCCGCTGTTTCCAAAGATGGCTTTGAAAGTCCTGTGGTTTTCCCAGGGCCTGCGGGTTCATTTGGTGACTAGTCTCTCTCCATAGCCACTACTTCAACCTTCCTTTTAAGTGCTTGGGAAAGTAAATGGGATTTTCTCATAGCTCCCCAAATCTCAAGACTAGGCTCGTCAATGGTTTGAATGACAATAGTACAAGTTTTACTATTTAGCTCAACTCTCAGGTCTTTTACGTTTTGGTAATGACTGCGATCTAAACCGTCTGCTACGCGTAATATACCCGATAACCGCATGATTCTTTTTCGAATCTCCTTAGGTAGTGCGGCAAATTCCTCGTGTCTTTTTTTAGGAGTAGAACGTCTATGATACCTGGCTACATGCCCCATAATAGCAATTTCTTGTTCTCTGAATCCTTTTAAATCAGCATTCAATATAAGATAAAGGGCATGCTTGTGATGCTTTGAATGAGAAATATGATATCCAATATCATGCATAAGTGATGCATACTCTAATAACTCTTGATCTTCAGCACACAATCGTAACGAATCCTTCAGGGCATCAAATAATTTCAACGCTAAATTAGTGACTTGGGTAGAGTGTTGTTCATGCCAGTTACACTTTCTAAGTAATTCAAAAACACTCCTACGCCGCGGGTCGGGAGTAGCGCCGCCAGGCAATCCAATAAATTCTTTCTTTAAGTATCTAATAATCATTCCCTCCCTAAGGGCTTGGGTAGAAATACGAACAGACTTCAACCCAAATTCATCCATGAGGTATCGAACCAATATCATGCCTGTATTTATAAAATCGACTCGTTTTTCATCTAAACCAGGTATTCCTTGGCGTTCGATTCTATTCAACTTTATGAATGAGTCATAAAATCGAATAAAGTCGTTACGACTAAAACTCCATTCATTTAGAGCAAACGATTCTATATCCAGTCCCTGTTCAGCGGCCATCATTAATGCGATATTTTGCATGGTTCCCGAAGAACCTATGATGTACTCTGTTGGCCATTTACTCAAGGCTTCTTGAATTGAAAGTAAACTTAGTTGGTAATACGCTTTAATTTGGTCAATCTGTTCTTCTGATATGGGATCGTTAGGATTAAACTGATCTGTCATTCTAGAAACGCCAATTTTTAGCGATTTTAAAAAATGAAACTCATGTTTATTACCCAGGATAAATTCCACGCTACCCCCACCGATATCGACCATCAAAACAGGTTTATCATCTAAACTAAGTCCATGCTGTACCGCATACCCAATAAGCTCTGCTTCCATACTCCCAGGAAT
The DNA here is from genome assembly GCA_938091655.1 of uncultured Balneolaceae bacterium. Classification (GTDB taxonomy): domain Bacteria; phylum Bacteroidota; class Rhodothermia; order Balneolales; family Balneolaceae; genus UBA1275. The sequence continues at coordinate 11,231 of CALKOA010000090.1, forward strand.
TGCTCGAATTTTAATCCCCACTTGATCAATGCTGCGTTGAATAAAGTCTCCCCCATTTTCAGCCTCACGAATAGCACTAGTCGCGTAGGCCAATATTTCATCAACCTGATAGCTATCGCAGAGAATCTTAATTTTCTGTAAGGCGGAAAGCCCTCTGTCTATAGCTTCAGGTGACAATCTACGACCGATACCTTCCTTGGCTAGGACCACCATTTCTTTAAGATCATCGATACGTCGGAAACTCCCATCGGACATTATTTCTACCACCACCACATGAAATGAGTTGGTACCTAGGTCAATGGCGGCAATTTTTTTTATAGGGCTTGGGTTGTTTGTACTGAGTCCAATCATAGTCGCCTAAGCTACAAAAGTGTACGCAATTGTACACCTTAGAATTTTTTATCTTTAACTCTCTCATCAAGCACAAGATCATTATGGTTATAATCATTGGCGCAGGCCCTATTGGACTGGCAACCGGAATTGAATTAAAAAAGCGAAACATACCTTTCATGATTATTGAAAGGGGTTGCTTAGTGCAATCGCTGTATAATTATCCGGTCAATATGACTTTTTTTTCCACTTCAGATAAGCTTGAAATAGGAGGAATTCCCTTCATTTCACATGGTTTCAAGCCAACTCGAAGTGAAGCCTTGGAATATTATCGGCGCGCCGCTCAACATTATGACTTACCCATTCAACTCTACGAAACCGTAAATGGAGTGAGCGGGGAAAACGGAAGATATAACGTTCGTACAACGAAAGGTGATTACGAAGCCTCAAAAATAGTTATTGCAACTGGTTTTTATGGAACTCCGAATAAAATGGGGATACCAGGTGAAGACTTACCTAAGGTTCAACACTATTACAAAGAAGCCCATCCTTATGCTTGGCAAAAAGTATTGGTGGTAGGTGCTGGTAATTCCGGGGTAGATGTGGCTCTAGAATGTTACCGATCCGGAGCCGAGGTATCCATGGCTATTCGTTATCCTGAGGTTAAACCCACAGTGAAATATTGGGTTAAACCTGACATTGAAAACCGGATTAAGAAAGGGGAAATAAAAGCCTATTTGAATACTGAGGTCATAGAAATAAGAGAAGGTGAAGTGGATCTTAGCACACCGGAAGGGTTAGTAACTATAGAGAATGATTTTGTGCTAGCTATGACTGGTTATCGTCCTAATTACAGCCTCTTGGATCTCTTAGGAATTGACTATTCCACCGATGAGTTGTGTATCCCTGTGCATGACAAGCAATATCTAGAAACCAATAGGAAAGGCATCTATGTGGCTGGAGTAGTCTGCGCAGGTCTTCAAACCAGTAAACTCTTTATTGAAAATTCAAGAGTACATGCAGAGCAGATTGCCTCGCATATAGAGCAGTCGATGGTTTAATGTGTTAGCCTAGAAAGCTCAATTCATGGACATAAAAAAAGGGCAAGCGACCCATATCACGTCGCTACGACCAGATTACCGCTGCTGCATTCCTGCCCTGACGGAGTTCAAAGGGAGCTGACTGTATGGGACTTGCCCGAATAGAAAAGATACGACCTTTTTAGAAGAAGTCTCAAGGGAAATTCCGACTATTTTACTTACTCGTCATTACAAATACTCCATCCCAATCTGAAGGTGGTGGATTTTGCATCATTGCTTGACATCGTTCTATAAACAATTGGGATGGATTTTGAGCATTCCATTCTAATTGTTCGGATTGTTTAAAATAGTCTAGTGCACGGTTGAAATCGCCCTTGAAATACGCATCCATTCCCTGATGATAGGTGCCAATTGCATCTAGTTTGCGCTGGTTTGCATCGTCCCGAAGACCCGCAATTTCATATACTTTAACAGGCTTGGTTCTACCTTTAACTACAATATTATCCAATAATCTGAAGAGACATTCGTCCCCATATTGTTCTGCTTCCTGCTTTGTAGCCTCAGTTACCATAGTAAATACGTGATATGCTTTGGCTCCACTTTCACATCTAGCAGCCAAATTAACGTTATCTCCCATCATGGTGTAGTTAAATCTTCGCAGCGAACCCATGTTCCCCGTAACCATATCACCGGTGTTAATACCCATCCGATGTTGCATAGTATGCACGATATCCGGCCAGTCTTCTGTTGCCCATTTTGAACGTAATTCAACTAATTTCTTGTCCATTAATTGAGAGGTTAGACAGGCTCTATAAGCATGATCTTTCATAAATACTGGTGCACCGTAAAATGCAACTATTGCATCTCCAATGAATTTATCCAAAGTGCCCCCTTGGTCGTTGATAGTATCAGTCATAGCTGTGAGATATTCATTGATAAGCAGCACTAATTTCTTAGGTTCTAATTTTTCCGAAAAGCTAGAAAATGATACGATATCCGAAAAAAATGCAGAAATGTAACTGTCCTCTCCACCCAACTTGGGTTCTTCTCCCGATTCTATCATTTGACTTACCAAGGTTGGTGATACATAGGATGAGAACATTCCTTGAATTCTACGTTTCTCTCTTTGCTCATTTACAAATTCATAAGCAACAGTACCTACTTGACCTATAAAGACTGTTATCATAACCCCAGTTACATACAAAAAGAACTGATATTCTATAAACAATTGTTGCGCAGTAAAGTAATATCCTACCATCAATATCAACATAAATGGAAAGCCAAGCGCTGGGCCAAAACGTCTATTAAAAAAAATTACAAGTATTGTTAAGAGTATCATAATCATCACGTTGCTATTGTTATTCTGCTTTCTTAAATAGTTGCCATCTAACATAGTCTGAAGTGCATGAGCATGTATTTCGTAACCAGGCCTAGGTTGATCAATAGTAGAAAATGGTGTAGGATGGAAATCTTGTAAGGTGGGCATAGTAGCTCCTACAACCACAATCTTATCTTTAAATACCTCATCATATAATAATCCTGTACCCGTAAGTGGGTCTTCAAACAAATTTAACTCAAATGCTTCTGCCTCCATTATGGTTGTATACGAAGTATCATCAATAACTTGCTCATAATTTACTACTGGGAATAGTCCTTCTGGTCCATAATAATTAATAATAAAATGAGAGGGACTGGATTTTTCTACCTGATAAGGGCCTACCTGAAAATACGGTTCATTGGTAGCAACCAACGGATCAATGTAGGAGGAATCGGTAAACACTCGAACTCCTTCCAAAGCCAATGAATAGATGCTTTGATCTCGGTAATTATTCCCAAAGGTATAATTTCTAATAAATCCATCCAGGTCTGGAGTAGTTTTTACTAATGCAAATGGATTGGGGTTACTATTTCTGAGAAGAGGTATGGGGAATATAGGATTGAATTGTACCGCATCATTTCTTTGGGTAAGTTCTATGTCACCAGACAAAATAACATTACCATATTTAGCTATTGCTTCTGCGAAAAGTGAGTCATTCTTAGTATCGTAGGTATCTTTTTGAGAAAAAATAACATCAAAAAGTATTGCTTTAGCTCCCGCTCGATTCAAATTATTAACTAAACGAGCATGCAATTCTGTAGGCCATGGCCATTTCTCTGGAATCTCAGAATCAGCCTTTTCACTAATGGCCACTAGCACAATAGGTGAATCTTCCACGGAGAGCGGCCCCCTGATTTCAAAAAATCGATCCCGTAAAGAGAGTTCTATCCGTTGAACCGCAGGTAACATGGTGGCACTGATTGACACCAATAAGGTGACAAATAGGATAAATATGTATATCCAAATGGGTTTTTTCTTTTTGTTGGGCTCAGGCATATTCTTAGTTTTTAAACGTAGTTATAACTATTTGATTAAATTTAGGGCTCAATAATTAGATCTAGAACCTAAATAAATACTTTAATTGGGCATAACGATCACCAAGTCCGTCCAGATTACTAATGCTTATCAAGTTAGAGTCAAACCGCAGGCTATGTTGATCGGTTAATTTAAACTCAAAGCCCCCTACGAATGCATAGGTTTGGTATTCATTTGTTGTCAACTCCTCACTTAAGACATAATAGTCGTCGAGTGGATTATCCTCATCACCTGCTTCTACTTCAATGGTTCTACTCTGAGAGCGATTATCCGAGTAAGCCACTCGTGTATTTAAACTAAATCGTGTATCGAACAGAAAGAGTGTGGCCCCAAAATATACACCTTGAATATCTAATTCTAGCTGGTTTTTTCCGCTTTGTATTTCTCCACTTTGTGTTTCATTTTTACTGTATCCAAATTGAGTTTTTAACGGTACTCTAGAAAACTGTGAGTTAATACTGACCGAATAAGACCTATTCTCAATGCTTCCATAGGCGAATACCTGATCGGCTGTTTCAAGTGAGGAGAGACTCAATGTTGCATCTGTAATACCTTCACCCATACGAAACCGTTGGGTTATGGAGGCATTTAGATTTATTGTACTGTTTGCTCTAGGTACTGGGCTTACTAAGGTATCACCTTCTGATATGCGTAAATTTTGTACTGCTGCATTTTCAAATCCCACTGGAACTTCTGGATTAAATCTCTGTATCCCGTTATCCCTAGTTCTATACCGATATCCAACCGTAATTTTTGGGATGGACTGATTAACTGGATAATAACTAACACTTCCTTTGTAGGATGTTGTTTTTGTGGTCGCCTTCTTTGTCTGTGCAACATTATCCTGCAACTCTTCATAGCCAAGATTTAAAAATACCTGTCGTGAGAATAATTGAATTCTGTCCGACACATTAAACCCACTTATATCTTTCTGTATGGTTGAATTGGCTAAAGAAACGAAATCAGGACCTACCCACCGATAACGGGCCGATATTGAATTAAAAGGCAATTGGGCAGTTAGCTCGGTATTAGAGCCTAAAATGGACGTGGGAAAGTAGGGAGTTACCTCAGCACTATCGGTTCCAACATTACTAAATCGAATGGGTAACACACTTATATTTTCATTAACAATCAAGATAGTAGCTAACTGGTTTAGCAGATCATAGGTCGCGTTATCAATACCATCAAACCCAAGTTCTTCGGCTCGAGTTTGGTTAAGGGGTCCCCCATAAATATCCTCATTCAAAACCGATGCCACGGTCTCGGTTTTAAACCTAACCTTGTTCTGTGCCAAGGTAAATGCTAAATCGACCCCGAGTACAAAATTTCCTTTTGGGCGTGGGCTTCCGCTTTGAATTCTAAGTAAATCAGGCTCTGAGGCGAGTCTTTGCCGGTCTAACCCAGTTAAGTTGGCATACAAAGCCGATGGCCCTAGCAGCAGGTCATCATAATCTAACACATTAAAGATAGAGCTTGTATCATCCTCTACTTTCATTGCTTGAATACCCAACTGAGCATATTTTGCATTACCTAATCCAACTCGAGCCCCCATTATCTTACGAGCAAAGCCACCCCTACCCGAATTTTCATAACTAAGGGTGTAGGTAGTATCCTGGGGTATGCCTCCTGCTTTCACTGTATCAACAGCAATTCCAGCATATAAATTGGTCACCTTCCTATTAATTTCACCATAGAGTAACTCAATGTTGATATTTTCCCACAACAAATGTACTTCTGTATTTACCCCAAACATTCGACGCCCAGAGATGGTAAAGTTTCCCATATCTGGATAAATATGTCCGGCATCTAGTGTCCACCACTTTCCAAGCTGCATTTTAAGACCAAATCTGTTTTGAGGCTGTAAACGAAGGTCTTCCTGTGTAGTATAATATCCATTCATGGAGTACTTCAACAAATTATACTCTCCTGAAACGAAAAATCGGCCGGAGTAAGCCTCCGTTATATCTTCTGAAATCACTTGATTTCTGGCCGATAGTTCAAGATTAGCATTTGGTCGGTATGGGTTATCAAACTCTTCTACCTGCTCAATCTCTGCTTCTTCTTCACTGATTACATTAAAAGACCATTCTTGAACTAAAAAAGTATCTGCTTGGGTCAGATAATTGAGTTGAATATCGTGTGGGCCTTCTAAAATAAAATCTGGATTGTAGGATATATAATAGGCCGATGTGTCCGCAAGTTCGGTTATATCTTCTTCATCCAAAACCAATTGAAAACTTCCTGGTTCAAGGTCTTCTGGATCATAAAATAAAGAAATAGCTATAAATGCATCATCCATCTGGACACCAATACCAGGCTTTGGAGACAGGATAGTAACATCTATGTCTTCGGTTTGCTCATAATTCGTTTTTGTTGACCCAGAATTAGTGGAATAAGCAGTGGGATCTATCACCAATGGAACCTCAATGTAACCTGCCTTACCCACACCCTGAGCTGGATAAAGGATATCTTGTTCATGCTGTAAGGTGCTAATTCGAACAAAATACTGCAATTGAGACCCAGTGATCGTACTGGGTTCCAAATCAACACTAAGTAGCCCGTTGATCAGCTGCATTGAGCGTTGACGGAAGCCCATATTTCCATCGGTTCGGTAAAAAAATTCGGCTTCGATTATTTCTGCAGGTCGGAGTCCTGGCACCTGAAATTCCAAAGATGCTGTCACTTGTTGATTGATGAAAATAGGTACTTGATGCTCTATCCAATAGGGAGATGTCCCGTCTCCAAATACGTTTATCCCCCCTATGCTCGCGATCTTTGTTTGGTCAAAAACACCTATTCCAATCAAGGAACCATCTTGGTTTTGTTGGGCGTATAGCTCGGTCCCAATTGCTCCAAGAATTATAGCAGCAAATAAAAACTTCCTGATAATTTTATCAAAGGCTTGCCGTGTAAACATAGAGAGTAATGACTCTTTTGGACCCGAAGTAAATTATTACTGATCAGATTTTTCAAAAATTGTCAACGGTATTTCACGAACCTGACCATTTGCATCTCGGAATCGAACAATTACCGTCCGCTCAATAAGATCTTCATCCAAATCTTCATAACCATCTCCAAGATTTTGAAGCTGATCGTCACTAAGTGTACCCGATTCTACAGAACTTCCCCCTTCATCGACCTCAGCATACATTTTCTCAAACAATGAAACCGTTTGACCTGAATTCAAAGCAGTAACGTTTACTTGCCCCTCTTCTACCCAAATAAACCCATCCGCATTATTCCCAAATACAGTCCCTTTCACCGAAGCTAACGAGCGAGAGGTTTGAACATCAAAACTTCCTGAACCTATAGGCTCAACTTCTAGTCGAATTTCTCCTTGTTCCAAATCTATTCTACGATTGGAAAGGCGAGAATTCGTTAAGCTCTCACCACGTACAATGAGCATCGATTCTGGTTTAACTTTAGCTACGCTATTATCAGAGGTGAAAATAACGAGTGCGTAACCAGACTGCCCGGTTGCTAGCGTATCTCCATCGAATAGTGGCTCTCCTATATTCTCACGAAGATCCAATACATAAGCCCCTCTGTCCTTTGACAATAGATCTACTTGTGGTTTAAATCTGCGCACAATAGCGAGAGGCCTAACCTGAGCTTCCATAATACCATTATCGACTGCTTCGGTCGACAATGGATTGGTTTTAGATCCATCTGGAAGTGTATCAGGTGCTAAATTGACAAACGATAGTAGGAGGACAAAAAAAAGAGATTTCATGATGACGTTCTTTTTGAGTGATTAATTTCCTTCAATGACCAAATCGCCATTTTGAAATTTTTCGATAAGCTCTAGGATTTTTTGCACGCCTACAACACCCGTGTACACCTGCCCATCAATTTCAATATTCTCGAAACTATAGCCTGTTTCTAATAGTAGATTGTATGTATCCTGCCCAATTAATTGCACAATGGCCTGCACAGTTTCTTGATCCACTTCAACCACATTAGATTCGCTACCTGGATCAACCAGAGTAAATTCCCAGATTTCGGAAACAACTTCATTTGTACCTAATGCCGTATTCATCGATGTCACTACTTGCCAATAATAAGTTTGACCAGGCACAAGGGCTTGCACACCATTTGTTGGATATTGTAAAGAATTCCCACGTATGTTTTGATCTAAGTACTCAAATTGTAGCAATGACCCTCCCATATCGGTGGCCTCAGAACTTTTTGCACTTTCTAAGAGTGATTCAGGGCTATCTGCTCCATTACCTGATACAACCAATACACGATAATTTAATGACGCGTCACCCTCCCAGCTTAACTGTGGAATTGGATTGGTGATGGCCGCCTCAGCGCCTACCAAATCACCAGGAGTTCTCAGTAAAATGGTTAACTCATCGACCACTCCCCCTTCCGATATGTTACCCCCCAGTTGAATGGTTTCATTGGCTAAAAGCTCTCGACGGCCTTCTTCGGTAACCTGATAAATACGCACAGCAAAGCTGTATTGGTCATTTGGAAGGGTAGTTCCAGATAGATCTTCAACAAAATTTTCACCGGTTGATGTAAGACCTCCATCGAACTTCATTCGATCGGATATACCCGGTATCTCTTCGTTTTGTATATCATTATTAGTCGCAAATACAACCTGACCTGGATTTAAGGAGAAAGGATAGGCTGCTTGTTGACGTATTCGGGCTAAGACACCATAACTAGCCGCTTCTACATCAAATTCAAAATAAAGATTCTCTAATCGCTCCGTTGTATTATTGACTAATGACCCAGATATGATAACTGGCCCACCGCCCTCAGTATCTACCCCTAAACTAGACAGCCCGAGCACTTGTGCTTGCTCCAAGACAGGTGAAAGGGAAAATTCTAAAGTAACTTTATCAGATTGGCCAAAGGCTATCATTGAGGTCAAAACCCATATCGATACCACTAAAAAACCAATATTTCCTGCTTTTTTCATATATAAATAGTCCATAAATACCTCTTAAAATTGCATCTATCTACCATGCCATTGTTAAGGTTGTTCAATCTAATATAAATCAAAAGGTTGAGCACTTAAAATTAGATGCAAAAAAAAAGCTCTTCCCTTAATTAGAAAGAGCTTCGTGGAGCTATGGGGATTCGAACCCCAGACCTTCGCGCTGCCAGCGCGACGCTCTAGCCAGCTGAGCTATAGCCCCCCCAAAAAGGACTCAAATATAAGAGTGATGGTAAATTAATCCTAGCTCATTTATATTTTTTATTTGATAGACCCCAAAGGTTCACTATTTTCTTACAAACTACACAACTGTTTTTAATATCAATCAAACCTTCTGAATAGGAGTTTAACCTATATGAAACGAAGAATAAATCTACTCGTCCTCACACTATTTTTATCTGTTGGAGTTCTAAGCCAATACGGCTGTGGACCCAAAGAAGTTGTTCCACCTGTACCCGTCGACACTGATGGTGACGGACTTACTGATTCACAAGAACTTGAACTAGGTCTTGACCCAAATAATGCCGACACTGATGGAGATGGCTTGAGTGACGGAGTTGAAGTAAACGAAACTAACACCGATCCAAATAATGCCGACACTGACGGAGATGGTTTGAGTGATGGTGACGAAGTTAATACATACAACACCGATCCAAATAATACCGATACTGATGGCGATGGTCTAAGTGACTACGACGAAGTTATGACGTACAACACGGATCCAAATGATGCTAATGGTGACGCTGATGGTGAAGGACTTAGTGACGTAGATGAAATCAATGTTCACAACACCAATCCTACCAATGCTGACACCGATGGTGACCGATTCAATGACGCACAAGAAGTTGATATGGGTACCAATCCAAATGACGGGTCAGATCCTGCTTACATTGCTGAAGATCAATTGACTACGATTACCTTTGATTTTGACCGTTCAACCGTTACGGACGCATCTGCCCAAGCACTAGCTGAGAATGTTCAAATGCTTATGAATGCACCTGCATTTAATGTTCGTGTTGACGCATACACCGATCACGTTGGTGGCGATCAATATAACTTACGTTTGAGTTTACGTAGAGCAGCCTCCGTGGTGAGTTTCTATACTCAGAATGGAATT
>CALKOA010000091.1 GCA_938091655.1 uncultured Balneolaceae bacterium
CATGTTATATGAGGCTTTTTCATGCTTTCCATTCACCCAGACATAGCCCTTTTTAATGGCTTCCTGTACTTTACTTCGAGTCGCATTTTCCACAAAAGAGGTTATGTAGACGTCGAGCCTAATGGACTCATGTTGTCCAGGGGGCACCGTAAATTCGTAAATCGTTGTTTTTGGGCGTTCACTCATAGTACTCTGATTGTCTGATTTTGGACGGTAATATACCTAGAAATAAGGAAGCAACTTGGATGCCTCGGGTTTTTTCTGCCCACAATTATAGTTGAAAGCAGAAAACTTTTTCTAAATTCTCTTTAAAAGATGAAAGGGATGTCGGATATTTAGACTCTATATAATACATCACTATGATACGCAGCCTGTACATAAAAGATTTTGCCTTAATTGACGAACTCGAAGTCGAGTTCGGGCGGGGGCTGAACATACTCACTGGGCAGACCGGCGCAGGTAAGTCCATTATTATTGGCGCATTAAATATGATATTAGGAGAACGAGCCGATACCGAGGTCATTCGACAAGGCAGCACCAAGGCCATCGCCGAAGCTACCATTGCCCATAACAATGACCCTGCTTTACTTTCAGTGCTGCAGGTACATGACATTGAACAGCACAGTCCTATCATACTCAGGCGCGAGATTCGGGAAAACGGAAGTAGAGCTTTTATTAATGATTCCCCCGTTACTATTGGAGTGCTTAAATCCATTGGCGATTTATTGGTGGATTTACACGGGCAATACGATCATCAACTTCTGCTTAAAGAAGAACATCACTTAGGGGTGCTGGATCAATTTGGTCATACTCAGCAGCAGCTTTCCATGTATCGAGCCGCCTATGATAAAATGAAAGAGCTTCGCCTAGAAAAGCGCCAGCTGCTTAAAAGGGAGCAAGAACTTCTTGAAAAAACCGAACTGTACCGGTTTCAACTTCAAGAATTAGAAAAAGCCCGTCTGCAACCCGACGAAGAAGAACAGATTCAAGCAGAAATGCAATTACTTGACAATGCTGAAATCTTGGACCAAAAAGCTCAGTGGATTAGTAAGTTAGGCGAAAGTGACGATATAGACGTTGCCAGCTTATTGAATAAGTTGAAATTGACCCTAGAAGATCTTGCTCGAATAGAACCGGAATTTGAACAGTATTTAACCGAGATTAACGCCGCAAGAGTGAGCATTATCGAAACCATGAGTTTTTCTGAACAATACCGCAATCGTATTGAGTTTAACCCATCACGTCTCGAAGAGTTACGTCAACGTCAAGCAGAACTCAACCGGATTCAAAAAAAATATGGCCGAGATATATCCTCTCTAATGGAATATGAACGAACGATTGCCGAAGAGCTGTCGGTTGCTGAGAATTTTGATTTAGCTCTGGAACGCATCAACCAGTTAATTGACCAACATGAACAAGTTTTGCAAAAGGCTGCGGTGGCTTTGCATAACCTAAGAAGAGCTACTGGGGATCAATTGGCCCAATCCATAGAAATAGAATTGGCCCAATTGGGAATACCTCATGCACGATTACAGGTGCAAGTTAATTGGTTGTATGATACCAATGGCTGGTTTGTCCTACCCGAGCAGGAACAAACCGATCCAGCACATACTGCGCGAGTAGAGTGCACCGAATCCGGTGGGGATGATGTGGTTTTTTATTTAAGTACCAATAAAGGGGAATTGCCTAAAGCTTTGGCAAAAATAGCTTCAGGTGGGGAAATAAGCCGCGTTATGTTGGCCCTTAAAAGTGTGCTGGCAAAAGAGCAACACCTCCCCGTCATGATTTTTGACGAAATCGATACGGGAATTAGTGGCGAAATTTCTGAAAAAGTAGGCCGAAGTATGCGCAAGTTATCTGAGCATTGTCAGATCATTGCCATTACTCATCAACCCCAAATCGCAAGTCAAGCGCATGTCCACTATAAAGTGCATAAATCTGAAAAAGATGATCGTACAGTGAGTACCATTCTTCGGCTGGACGATGAAGAACACATTCGAGAGGTGGCCAGCCTAATGAGTGGTGCACAAATCACCGAGGCTACACTGCAATCAGCTAAGGAGCTGGTGGCCAATAAACGGGAAATTTAAGCGCCTACTAGATGCTTAAATAACCATTGTTTAGAATTTAAAGTTTTTCTAAAAAAGTTATATACCCACTTAAGATTACAAACCAATTCGCTGTGCTATAAGTGTGGCAGGATGTAAAGCACCCATGCCTACTCCATCCTTAATTTGATGTCTGCAAGAGAAACCAGGGGCACAAATGAGTGTTTCTGCCTCTAAATTCCCAAGCCGAGGAAACAAGCGTTGCCACCCAATTTCCATAGAAAGCTCATAGGTATCCTCATCGTAGCCAAAACTACCTGCCATACCGCAACAGCCTGTATCCATAGCTTCTACATCATAACCTGCAAGTTCAAGAGCATGGATAGTTGCTGTATTCCCAATTAGGGCTTTTGTGTGACAGTGACCGTGCAATACTACCTTTGGAGCTTGAGATACTGGATTCAACCTTGCGGTAGGGAAACGGTCTTTATGCAACATTATAAATTCTTCGAAAGTAAAAGTATTCGATGCCAAAACTTTAGATTTATCCAATAAATCATCGTCAACTAAATCTAAATATTCATCACGAATTGTAAGAATTTCAGAAGGCTCTAATCCAATAATTGGATAATTTTTTTTTGCGAGGGGTGCCAACCCTTCCACCACATTGACTGCTGTTGTTAGCGCCTTATCTAACATCCCTTGAGAGATATAAGTACGACCTAATTCCTGTATACTTGGAATTATTACCTCAAATCCCATTGATTGGAGTACCCATATGGCATGCTTACCTACCTTAGATTCATGATAATCCGTATATAGGTCTGCCAGTAAAAGAACTTTAAAATTAGTCCTTGGTGATGGGTTCCTTCTAGACCAATCTATAAACCGTATAGAGTTAAATTGTGGTAGATCTCGCAAAGGTGATACCCCGAAAAACTGCTTCAGTATTTGTTTTCCTATTGAAGATTTTATTAAAATATTTGTAAAGCCTGAAAATTTAGATGCAAGAGGGTACAATTTAGCCGGTTCCCCAAAAAATTCTTCTTTTCTACTGATTCCGTGTTTCTGATGGTAGCCGTTCATAAATTCTGATTTCATTTTGGCCATATCTACATTAGCTGGGCATTCACTCTTGCATGCTTTGCAACTTAAACAAAGTGACAGAGCTTCTTTTAAATCTTCGGATTCAAAGCCTTCATGATCATCGCCTGAAAAAACTTGCCGAAATACATTTGCTCGACCTCTTGTAGAATCTTTTTCCTCTTTTGTTGCCATGTAGGATGGGCACATAGTCCCACCGCTTTCGGCTAATTTCCGACAAATACCAGCACCATTACAGAGTTCAATTGAATCATTAAATCCACCTAGCTTACGCCACTTAAATACCGTTGGAACTGCTAAAGGCTTGTAACCAGGAGAATAACGTAAATTTTTTTCCATAGGATTTGGGCGCACTATCTTACCAGGATTAAAAACACCCATTGGATCCCAAATATCTTTAACTTTCACTAATAAAGAAACGATGTTAGATCCCAATACCTGCTCAATGAAAGGGGCACGAGCTCGACCATCACCATGCTCTCCAGAAAGTGACCCCTCATATTTTTGAACAGTTTCGGCGAATTCCTGTGCCATCTGTTTCATTTTTGTTACACCTTCTATACTAGTCGTATCAATTATTGGTCGGAAGTGTAACTCACCAACCGATGCATGAGCATAAAAGACACAATGTGTATCATGCCTACTAAGAATTGCTTGTACATCTTGTACATATTTAGGTAAATCTTTTACTCTTACAGCAGTATCCTCACAAAATGCTGGTGTTCTAGAATCCTTTCCCAAACCCATAAGTAATCCTAAACCTGCTTTTCTTAGATCCCAAACTTGTTGCATTTCATCTGGTTCTGATAATTCAACACAGGCATAGGTTAAACCCAGTTTTTCTAACTCTGCCATTAAATCTCTTGATTTTTTAAACATTTTAACCCGATTATCACCTTCAAACTGAATTATCAAAATACATTTTGGATCTTGGCGTAAAAAAAAGCGATTATTTTGGTGCTCAATATTTTCTTTGGTAGCATCAAGTATTATATCGTCAATTAATTCAACAGCTACAGGATTTTTTTCAGTAGCAATAATAGTTGCGTTCATTGCATCGTCAATACTTCTGAAGTGAGGTATAATCATGCATTTATATGGCTGAATTTCTTCTAGATTTAACTTAGCAGAAACAGTCATTGCTAGGGTTCCCTCACTACCGGCCAGTAACTCACAAAGATTGAAAGGTCTACCACCCTTACTGATTGGGCTCATCTCACATAATGCATCAAGGGCATAGCCTGTATTACGCCGTTTGATATCTTTATGTGGATAATGAGATATTATTTCATTTTTATGCTCTTGAAGTAATTCAACAATTTCTCTGTAAATATGTCCTTCCAAATTTGGAAGACCCATTTTAGATTCTAATTCATCATTACTTAATGGTTTGGCAAGCATTTTTGAACCATCGCTTAATACCACTTCCATTTCTAAAATATGATTACGAGTACTTCCATATTTGAAAGAATATAAGCCCGCTGCATTATTGCCTATCATACCACCAATCATACAATGTGAGGTAGTTGATGTATCCGGTCCAAAAATTAAATTATTTTTAGCAATTTCACGATTCAACTGATCTCGAATAACACCGGGTTGCACCTTAATCCAGGAATCTTTTAAATTCAACTCGAGAATCTTATTCATGTTTTTGGAAACATCCATAATTAAGCCTGAACCAGTGGCTTGTCCTGCCAAAGATGTTCCAGCGCTACGAGCTGTAATACTCCATTTTTCTTTAGAAGCCTGCCTTACTAAAGAGGCGATGTCTTCACCTGACTCAGGAAATACCACTCCTATGGGCATCTCCTCATACATAGAGGCGTCCTGAGCGTATAAGCGTCTTGATAGAGTATCAGCTTTTATGCTTATTTTGGTAGACATACGATTATTCTAATTTTATGAATTAAAAATTTATATTTTATTTTAAGTATCTACCTATAGGTCGAAATCGGTTTCGCATTTCCGCACCAATTCATCTCCCAACGAAAAGCAAGCAGTCGCCGCTGGACTTGGAGCATTGAGTACATGAATCTGACGGTCTGCACGTTCAAAATAAAAATCGTCTAATATTTCTCCATCGGGTTGAAGTGCCATGGCACGAACCCCAGCAGGTGAGTGTTTTAGGTGATGGCTTTTCACCTCAGGAATTAAGGTCTGTAATCCTTTTACAAAGGCTTCTTTTGAAAACGATCGCTTATATTCATCAAGCCCCATACGCCAATGTCTGGTAGCCATTTTCCAAAACCCGGGAAAGGTTAGGGACTCCAATGATTCTTTAAAGTCAAAAGCAAACTTTTCGTAGCCTTCCCGTTTAAATACAAAAACGGCATTGGGTCCGCATTCAATCCCTCCTAAAGCCATTCGGGTGAAATGAACCCCCAAAAACGGGAATTCCGGGTTGGGCAGTGGATAAATGAGATGCTTTACTAAGTATTCTGCTTCGGGTTTGAGTTCGTAATATTCCCCTTTGAATGGGACTATTTTCACCGGCGAGTTCAAACCCGCGGATTTGGCCACATGATCACAGTACAAACCGGCACAATTGATCAGATAACGTCCCTTATAGGTACTATTTCCCGCTTTAACTAGTACTTCATTCGCACTTTCACTTATAGCATGCACCCTCGCGCCAAATTGAACGAGACCCCGGCCATCCGCCTCAATCATATCCATCATCCGGTCACACATTCCCACATAATCCACAATACCCGAACAGGGAACGTGTATGGCTTTCACACCTTTGACATGTGGTTCAATTTCTGCAAGCTCGGAAGGATCGATGATCGCGATACCTTCAATTTGGTTTTGTATCCCTCGCTCGTAAATCCCATCCAAGCGGAGTAGTTCTTCCTCTTTGGTCGCCACAATCACTTTGCCACAAACCTCCATGGCAACCCCGTGTTCGTTGCAAAAATCGACGAGTTGTAACCGGCCATCTCGACAATTTTTGGCTTTGTAACTACCTGGTTTGTAATAAATACCAGAGTGAATGACTCCAGAGTTTTTTCCTGTCTGATGTGCGCCTACCCGCCCCTCTTTTTCAAGAACTAAAATGGTGGCGTCTGAAAACTTTTTGTGCAATTTGTAAGCGGTAGCTAAGCCCACAATACCGGCTCCTACAATAATAAAATCATAGGTTTTCTGGGTAGAATTGGACGGACTTTTCGGGCTTCCTTCGGCTATCGAACTGCTGACTAAAGATGAATGTTGCATGCGGGAAGATAAGAGGCTCTGAGAAAATTCACACGATAATGTGCAAAGGAACTTTTATCAGAATGAAATCGTATCTTTACTGGTTATTGGTTTGAGAATAAAGTTTTTATAAAACTTGTATCTACTAACCCGACTTAAATCCATTAACTCGAAAAGAACATATTCCAAATGACTACTAAAATCCAACGTATTGGCTTATCGCGAATTAGCTTATTGAGTGTAGTACTTTTGTTTGTTGCATTTATATGGAGTGGATGCTCGAAATCGAATTCCGAATCGGATGCAAGCAACATTAACCGGCACGGACTCAATGAAGACCAGTTGCGCATTCAAGGCGTATTACAGCGTGCTACCTTTGAGGATTTGGACGGAAAAATCATTCAAATAGCCGATTACGAAGGGAAAATTTTACTCATTGATTTTTGGGAAACTTGGTGTTCGCCTTGTTTAATGGTGTTCCCGGCGATGGATTCCCTACGTAGCGAATACGGCGATCGTTTCGAAGTATTGGCTGTGAATACTATTTTAGCGGATAAACCTAAAGATGTGGCGCAATTTTCTGCTGAAAATCCCTACGATTTTAACTGGCTAGTCGACGTAAATGGAGTCGGAGAACAAGTCATCTCCATGGGCATTCCTTTTAAAGTGTTTATTGACACCGCCGGTTATGTAATCACAACCGAATTAGGCTCGCGCGGTACCCAAGGCGACTACGACAAAACCAAAGCTATTTTAGAAGCATATTTACCTTAAAACCCTACAAAACATGTCTCAAGAAACGATAGATTCATCTACAAAGTCCATTAAAGAAACCGCAAAAGCCGATCTACCAAGTACCAAACCTGCGTACAAAGTAGCCGATATTACTCAAGCAGCATACGGGCGTAAAGAAATTGAACTTGCCGAGGCTGAGATGCCAGGTTTAATGGCCATTCGTGAGGAATATAGAAACGAGCAGCCTCTAAAAGGGGCTCGTATCGCAGGTTGTTTACACATGACTATTCAAACTGCTGTGCTTATCGAAACCTTAGTTGATCTCGGTGCCGATGTAACCTGGAGCTCTTGCAATATTTATTCAACCCAAGACCATGCTGCGGCGGCAATTGCTGCTGCTGGTATTCCGGTATATGCATGGAAAGGCATGAACGAGGAAGAATTTGATTGGTGTATTGAGCAGACTTTGTATTTCCCAGATGGTCAGCCTTTGAACATGATTTTAGACGATGGTGGCGATCTTACTAACATGGTATTGGATCGTTATCCAGCGTTGGCCGATGGTATTAACGGTATTTCCGAAGAAACTACTACCGGCGTACTACGACTCATTGAACGCGAACGAAAAGGTACCTTGCCTCTCCCCGCAATTAATGTGAATGACTCGGTAACCAAATCTAAATTTGACAACAAATATGGATGTCAAGAATCGGCTGTAGATGCAATTCGACGCGCGACCGATGTTATGATGGCCGGTAAAGTAGCCGTTGTAGCAGGTTATGGAGATGTGGGTAAAGGAACCGCAGCTTCTCTTCGAGGGGCTGGTGCTCGAGTCATCGTTACCGAAATTGATCCAATTTGTGCACTTCAAGCAGCTATGGATGGTTTTGAAGTGAAGCGCATGGACGAAGCAGCCGCTCGAGCCGACATCATTGTAACGGCAACAGGGAACAAGGACATCGTGACTGGAGCGCATTTCGAGTCTATGAAAGACAAAGCTATTATCGGTAATATTGGGCATTTCGATAACGAAATAGATGTAGCTTGGTTAAAAGCACATGCCACCGAAGATAATATTAAGCCTCAGGTCGATTTGTACACCCTCGAAAGCGGAAAACAAGTTATTCTGCTTTCACAAGGTCGATTAATGAATCTTGGAAACGCAACAGGTCACCCATCCTTTGTAATGAGTAATTCTTTTGCTAACCAAACTTTGGCACAAATTGCTCTATGGAACCGTCCAGAAGAATTCGAAACCGGAAAAGTACACACACTTCCGAAGTCATTGGATGAAAAAGTAGCCCGACTACATTTATCCAAAATCGGAGCAGAGCTTGAGACATTAACAGAAGAGCAAGCTTCCTATATCGGTGTACCTATCACAGGACCATACAAGTCCGACGAATATCGATACTAAAACGAAACTCAGTTCATAGTTATGATGTATATTCGCCCCCTATCACTGGTTGTAGTATTGTTGCTGAACCTACAATGCGATACCAAATCGGGGGCTAATCATCCTTCCAACTCCGCTTTTAAGCTGCTAGATTTGGAGGAGATAACCATAGATGAATTGCACCAAAACTATCTAAGTGGAACGTATACGGTTAGCGACGTTACTCAGGCTTATCTGGGTCGGATTTATGCTATAGATCAGGATCCATCTGGTCCAGCATTGAACTCAGTTATTACGCTGAACCCAGAGGCGCTTAGTATTGCAACGACATTAGATAATGAGTTAACTACCCGAGAAAGTGATTCATTACCCACTCTTTTCGGTGTTCCGGTTTTATTAAAAGACAATATTGATACCTATGAAGGAATGCCCAACACCGCTGGTGCGCGGGCGATGGCAGAATCCAGACCTTATCGCGACGCGTTCATTGTGCAACAACTACGTGATGCAGGCGCCATTATTTTGGGTAAAACCAATCTAAGTGAATGGGCAAACTTTCATTCTAGCTTTTCCTCAAGTGGTTGGAGTGGACTAGGGGGGCAAACAAAGAATCCTTACGACCCTACTCGGAGCCCGTGCGGATCAAGTGCTGGATCAGGGGTGGCTGCATCGGCTAATCTCGCTTTATTCACTATTGGTACAGAGACTAACGGCTCAATCACCTGCCCTGCAAACGCCAATGGTCTAGTTGGGTTGAAACCAACGGTTGGATTACTTAGTCGCTCTGGCATAATTCCTATTTCCTACACCCAGGATACACCAGGGCCCATGACTCGAACCGTAAGAGACGCAGCACGAGTGTTATCGGCAATGGTTGGCATTGATTCAACCGATCAGAAGACAATTGAAAGTTTGGAATATATACACACAGATTATCTGGCACATTTAGACCCAGATTTTCTACATGGAACTAGAATCGGTATTTATAATGGACCTCGAGGCCGACACTTCCGAGTAGACACCCTCTTTAATGAACGCTTACGATTATTAGAATCCGCAGGAGCTACACTTATTGAATTAGACCAAATCTCAGCTGAAAATCCTGGTGGTAATTCCTATCAAGTAATGCTCTATGAGTTCAAAGATGGATTGAACAAATACTTTAGCTCTTTGGGAGAAAATACACCCGTCAAAAGCCTTGAAGATCTCATTGAACAAACCCTTTCGGATTCAGTCGAGATGAGATACTTTGATCATAATCTACTCATGACTGCGCAGAATAAAGGCCCATTAACCGATCCAGAATATGAAGAGGCTTTAAAAGAACTCAATCGTAAAACCCGAGTGGATGGAATAGACCGAGTCATGAATAAGCATGATTTGGATGTAATTATTTCGATCACAGGGGGACCCGCTTGGAAAATTGATTTGGTCAACGGTGATAACTTTGGACTATCCTCAAGTTCACCGGCAGCTCGGTCAGGCTACCCAAACATAACGGTACCTATGGGAACTATTGAAGGACTTCCTGTTGGAATGTCATTTTTTGGCCGAGCATGGGATGAAGCAAAATTATTGGGTTATGCTTATGCTTTTGAACAAATGACTAAAGCACGTACTGCGCCAACGATAGAATAAACCTATCCGATTTTCATCGAAATAGGCCCATTTTCAACTGTAAGGAGTGATCGCAGATTGTCAGTAGCTACAATTTCAACTGTACACTAATCTCTTCGGCGCTTACCGCCGCCAGAACCACCTTTTCTGTGCCCCCCACCTAGACGACCACCTCCACCACTGGGACGGCCTCCGCCAGATCGGCTACCACCTCCGGAACGACCTCCGCCAGATCGGCCACCACCACCACCTGATCGGCCACGACCTCCGCCGCCTCTACCATCCCGACGACCACCTCGACCACCGCGTCCATCCCGGTCGCCACGACCGCCGCCATCACCTTTGGCATTTACATCGGACGCACCCGCATAATGTTCGAGCATATTATGAAACTCTAAGCTTAAGAAGCGTTCAATGATCTGCTCTTTAGATAAATCTTTGAGTGCCTCCATCGCAGCCGGTAAAAATGGTTGAATTCTTTCTGGGTTTACCGCTTCTTTCTTAACCCGCTCTAAGCCATGTAATAGACGCCGAGAACAAATTTCTTCCCCGGTTGGTACTTCCGACTTAACAAAAGGCTGAGATGCCATATTCTCCAAGCGTCGAATTCGGCTTTGTTCTCTTGGACTTACAATACTCATACAAATCCCTTTGTTACCCGCTCGGCCGGTACGTCCACTTCGGTGAATATATACCTCTAAGTCATCCGGTAAGTTGTAATTCACAATGTGCGAGAGATTATTTACATCCAACCCTCGTGCAGCAACATCGGTCGCAACTAGAATCTTGAGATCTTTACTTCTAAAGCGGTTCATCACCTGATCTCGCTGATTTTGGGATAAATCTCCATTCAATACATCCACGTCGTAGCCATCGCGGCTCAACCATTTTGAAATATCCATGGTTTCGTTACGAGTACGGCAAAAAATAATTCCATACATACTAGGATGTATGTCTACCAAGCGCTTAAGTGTCTCGAAGCGGTTACTTGCTTTTACCACATAATATTGGTGCTCTACATCTTTTGAACCAGAATTGCGCTCTCCCACTTCTATTTCAGCGGGATTGTTCATGTATTTTTTTGCCATGCTTGACATTTGCTTAGGCATGGTTGCCGAAAATAGCAATGTTTGTTTTTCAGACGGGGTATCCGCTAAAATTGCGTCCAAGTCTTCTTGAAAGCCCATATTCAGCATTTCGTCTGCCTCATCAAGTACCAAAGTCTGGATATCCTCTACCCGTAATTTCTTTCGCCGGATTAAGTCCAACATTCGACCAGGCGTCCCAACAACTACCTGACAGCCGTTTTCCAAGGCTTTAATTTGAGTCCTTATTTCAGACCCACCATACACTGCTACGGACTTTACTCCTTTTAACTTTTTGGCATAGGCTTTAAGATCTTTAGCAATCTGAATAGCCAATTCTCTGGTAGGTGAAAGCACGATGGCTTGCACTTTTTTATTCTCTGGGTCAATTTTGTGAAGTAAAGGCAGACCAAATGCCCCTGTTTTACCGGTACCGGTTTGAGCTAGAGCCACTAAATCCTGTTTCGAATTTAAAATGGTAGGTATAGCTAATTCTTGGACTTTAGTTGGCTCCGTAAAACCTAGATGTTCTACGCCCTCAAGCAGTTCTTGCTTAAGGCCCAACTCTGAAAATGAAGACATGTATAAATAATTGATTTAAAAGTAAGATGTTGCCAGCAAAGAG
>CALKOA010000092.1 GCA_938091655.1 uncultured Balneolaceae bacterium
CAGAATGCTGATATAGCATTGAAACATATTAGTTATGTTTGGTATCTTTAGTGTCTTGCGTCCTTAGCTCAGTTGGTTAGAGCGTCACGTTGACATCGTGGAGGTCACTGGTTCGAATCCAGTAGGACGCACTCTTAACCACTCAGGCTTAACTATTTCATGTCTACAGATTCAATTCGCATTACCCTACCCGACAATACCACGAAAGAATTTTCTAATGGAACTACCGGAATGGCTATTGCAGAATCTATTTCTGCTGGCCTTGCACGTATAGCTTTAAGTATTACGGTCAATGGAGAGATATGGGATTTGGATCGTCCTATCACCGAAGATGCACGTATTCAACTTCACACATGGGACAACGAAGAAGGCAAATACACCTTTTGGCACTCATCAGCCCACCTTTTAGCCGAAGCTATCCAAGAACTTTTTCCCAGTGCAAAGTTCGGTATAGGACCTCCTATTGAAAATGGATTCTATTACGATGTCGATTTTGGGGATCATACCCTTCAGCAAGAAGATTTACGTGCTCTGGAAAAAAAATTCTTAGAATTAGCACGACAGAAAAATAAATTTTTTCGAACATCGATTTCTAAATCAGACGCTCTTACGCACTATCAGAAAATCGGTAACGAATACAAAGTTGACCTTATTGAAGGCCTTGAAGATGGTCAAATAACCTTTTATGAGCAGGGTAATTTTACTGATTTATGTCGAGGCCCACATGTTCCCAATACTGGTATTGTTAAAGCGGTTGCATTAACAAGCATAGCTGGAGCTTATTGGAGAGGCGATGTTGATTCTAAACAATTAACAAGAATCTATGGCATCAGTTTTCCCAAGCAAAAATTGTTGGAAGAACATCTTAACCAAATTGAGGAAGCAAAGAAGCGGGATCACCGAAAGTTAGGCAAAGAAATGGGCATCTACATGATCGACAAAATGGTCGGAAGTGGATTGCCTTTGTGGCTCCCAAAAGGTACCACCTTACGAAGAACTCTTGAGGCCTTTTTACGTGATGAACAAATCAAAAGAGGATACCAGGAAGTAATCACGCCGCATATCGGAAATATTGAACTGTATAAAACATCGGGACATTATCCCTATTACAAAGACTCACAGTTCGATCCTATTGAAGTAGACGACGAACAGTACATGCTTAAACCCATGAACTGTCCACATCACCACCGAATTTTTGATTCTACCTTACGTTCTTACAGAGAATTACCGATTCGATTAGCTGAATTTGGCACGGTGTACCGCTACGAACAATCTGGAGAATTAAGTGGACTTTCTAGAGTACGTGGCTTCACTCAGGATGATGCGCATATATATTGTTCTCACGATCAATTAAAATCAGAAATTAAGAACACGATTGAACTCACTCAATTCGTGTTCAATACCTTTGGCATGCCAGTAGATATCCGACTCTCATTCAGAGACGATAATGATCAAAAATATGGTGGGGATTTACGTTATTGGAATCGTGCGCAACAAGAAATACAAGAAGTTGCTAACGACATGCTGCTGGATTATACCATTGCCCCTGGTGAGGCCAGTTTTTATGGCCCAAAAATTGATTTTATAATCCGAGATGCTATTGGTAGAAAATGGCAATTAGGCACTGTTCAGGTCGATTATGTCATGCCTGATCGTTTCGAACTCAATTACATAGGCTCAGACAACAAAAAACATCGGCCTGTAATCATACACCGAGCACCATTCGGTTCTATGGAACGCTTTACATCTATATTAATTGAACATTTTGCCGGTAATTTCCCCTTATGGCTTGCTCCGGAACAAGTCAGGATTTTACCTATATCTGATCATCAAAATGAAGCAGCACGAAGTCTGTGCAATGAGCTATTGGAAGCAGGGGTTCGTGTTACTGTAGATCTTCGATCAGAACAGATTGGTGGAAAAATTCGCCTTGCAGAAACTGAAAAAATACCCTATATGGTTATTTTAGGTGCTAAAGAAGTTGAAAATAACCAAGTTTCGATACGGCGACATACAAAGGGAGATATAGGAAGTGTGCCATCAAATCAATTCACAGCGGATGTATTGAGAGAAATCAAAGAAAAAAGCCTCCCATCCGAGTCAATAACCTGAAAAAAGCATTAACCTATTTCAACAAATCATTCTTTACCTATTTAGAGATAAATTCAATAATTTAGTATTATTGAGTGAACACATTAACAACCATTGAGGATTTAACTATCGCTAAGAGACATTTTCGAGGAAAACCTGAACCACAAGGCCCCCGACTGAACGGACAAATTAGAGCACAACAAATTCGACTTATAAAGCCGGATAATAGCCACGAACTCACAACACCTGAACGTGGTATGCAACTTGCAGAAATGTACAACTTGGATTTGGTGGAAATTTCACCCAATGCCACCCCTCCCGTTTGTAAGATTATTGACTACGGAAAGTATCAATACGAGAAAAAGAAGAAAGAAAAAGAAGCTAAGAAAAAGCAACACACCGTCAGTGTTAAAGAACTTAGATTTCGTCCCAATACCGATGATCATGATCTAGAGTTTAAGACCCGACATGCTCGTGAGTTTTTAGAAGCCGGTGATAAGGTGAAGGCATCCGTTCAATTCCGAGGACGTGATATGTTATACACCGAAAAAGGCGAATTATTATTATTACGATTGGCTAAAAGCTTGGAAGATGTAGCTAAAATTGAATCTAAACCAAACATGGAAGGCCGGCGGATGATCATGATTCTTACACCCACCAAATAATACATCTTAGTATTGCTTGGCCCTAACATAGTCCGTATCTTACGAGTCTATGTTAAATTCATCAATTTGTGATTGATTATGCCAAAAATGAAAAGTAATAGTGGCGCAAAGAAGCGATTTAAAACGACCGGTTCCGGTAAAATTAAACGCAAAAAGGCTTTTAAGCGTCATATTCTAACTAAAAAGAGTAGTAAGACCAAGAGGCAATTAGGCCAAAGCACATTAGTTGCTACTGCCGACGTACCTCGAGTGAAACAACTCTTAAGCCAATAAACTTAACTCTCTAAACACATATAAAAATGCCACGTTCACTAAACCTAGTGGCTTCCCGTCGCCGTCGCAAAAAGATTTTAAATCAAGCGAAAGGTTATTGGGGTAAGCGAAAAAATGTGTACACGATAGCGAAAAATGCGGTAGAGAAAGGTCTTCAGTACCAATACCGTGATAGAAAAAACCGCAAACGTGTATTCCGAAGATTATGGATAGCTCGTATAAATGCAGGAGCTAGACTTCACGGTTCAACCTATTCTAAACTCATTCATGCAATGAGTCAAAAAAATATGATGATCAACCGTAAAGTATTAGCAGATTTAGCGATTCATGATCCAGAGACATTTGCTGCCATTGTTACGGAAGCCCACGCATAATAAGATCTAAGACCATTTAAAACCGGTATACCTCAATACATTGTATTGTAGGTGTACCGGTTTTTTTATTTTCGTATGTTATTACGAACACTATGTAAACAGTGAATCATCACATACCACCTACCTCAAGCACGTAGATACTCTCTTTTATGAATCCAGAAATTGCCCAAATAGAGCAACAAATCAAGAATTATACGATTTCCAATTCGGACGAATTAGAATCTTTTAGACTACAGTTTCTTTCTAAAAAGGGCTCTATCCAGGAGTTATTCAGGTTGATGGGGAGCATACCAAATCAAGAGAAAGCAGCTTTTGGCAAATCCTTAAATGAATTAAAAAAATTAGCTCAGGATACCTTCGATCAAGCTAAGCAAGCTCAACATAGCACACAAACTACATCGGTATCTGCAATTGACGATATAAGCTTATCACCTGAACCCTTACCTGTAGGCTCTATACACCCATTGACTAAGACGCTTCAAGAGATGAAAAATATCTTCTATCGACTCGGGTTCAATATTGCAGATGGTCCGGAGGTGGAAGACGATTTTCATAACTTTACAGCCTTAAATTTTCCTCCGAATCATCCTGCAAGAGATACTCAAGACACTTTTTTTGTCAGAAAAGACGACAATCCAGAGATTCCAGACTTAGTATTGAGGACCCACACCTCACCTGTACAAATACGACTAATGGAGAAGCAAGCTCCTCCTATCCGATCCATAATGCCTGGCAGAGTGTATAGAAATGAAGCAGTATCTCCAAAGTCGTACTTTCTTTTTCACCAAGTAGAAGCACTTTATGTTGATCGCAATGTAAGTGTAGCCGACTTAAAAGAATCCCTCATTACTTTTGTGAAGCTAATGTATGGTTCTGATGTCACCTATCGCTTACGTCCTAGTTACTTCCCTTTTACAGAACCCAGTCTTGAAATGGATATTTGGTGGGGTAGTAAAAAAACTGGAAAATGGTTGGAGATTCTAGGATCAGGAATGGTTGATCCTAACGTATTTATAGCAGCTGGGGTAGACCCTGAAATATATTCTGGCTTTGCTTGGGGTATGGGCGTCGAACGCATTGCTATACTAAAATATGGAATAGATGACATTCGTACTTTTTATGAAAATGATATACGATTTCTTAATCAATTCATCTAAAGATCAATTCATCTAAGATGACTACAAATACCTAAACAAACATCTTGCCGAACACTCTATTGATTACGCCTTTATGAAATTATCCTATAACTGGTTAAAAGAATATGTATCCCTTCCCGAAAACGTCCAAGAAGTTGCCGACACGCTTACGTTGATTGGGCTTGAAGAAGAAGAAACTCAACATCTTGGTGCTTCATTAGATCAAATTATTGTTGGTGAAATTCGTGTTGTTACCCCTCATCCAGATGCTGATCGCTTATCCATATGTACGGTGTTTGACGGAGATAAAGAATTCCAAATTGTATGTGGAGCTAATAATGTAGCAACGGGTCAAAAAGTACCAGTGGCACCCGTCAATTCTACCCTTCCAATTAAAGATGAACAAGGTCGTTCAATAAAAATAAAAAAAACAAAATTACGTGGAGTTGTTTCGGAAGGTATGATTTGTGCCGAAGATGAACTGGGTATTTCCGATGATCATGCAGGTATTATGGTTCTTCCCTCAGACACTCCCCCAGGAATCCCATTGAGTGAACTTGTTAGTAGTTATCAGGATAGCGTAATTGAAATTGCGATAACACCTAACCGTCCAGATGCAACCTCACACATCGGGGTAGCCCGTGATCTTTCTGCAAAATGGGGTGTACCTCTTACCGTCCCAACTGTATCTATACCTGAACAAGTAGCTAGCCAAGGCACGAACTTTACGATC
The DNA here is from genome assembly GCA_938091655.1 of uncultured Balneolaceae bacterium. Classification (GTDB taxonomy): domain Bacteria; phylum Bacteroidota; class Rhodothermia; order Balneolales; family Balneolaceae; genus UBA1275. Next base: position 5,273 of record CALKOA010000092.1, read on the forward strand.
TCGATTGAAGACCCACAAAAGTGTAGGCGCTATGTGGGGGTTGTAATGGAAAACATTCACGTATCCCCATCCCCTGCTTGGTTGAAAAATAGATTAGAAGCAATTGGTCTTCGTTCCATAAACAATATCGTGGATGTGACAAATTATGTTATGTATGAATGGGGACAGCCGTTACATGCATTTGATGCAAACAACTTAAAAGGTTCATCTATTCACGTTAAAAGCTTTGTGGAACCTTATGATTTTACCACTTTGGATGGGGTTACAAGGAAGGTGCCAAGCGGAAGTATGTTTATCTGTGACGATGAGCAAGCGGTTGCCATAGCTGGAATTATGGGTGGTCTAAACTCAGAGGTAAGCGATTCCACAACTACCATTGTACTGGAAAGCGCCTACTTCGACCCAAGTACCATCAGAAAATGTTCCAAGCAACTCAGTCTTCAGACAGACGCTTCCTACAGGTTTGAACGCGGTATAGATTCCAATATCCAACTTACTGCGGCCATTCGAGCAGCTGATTTAATTAAAGAAATAATCCCCGAAGCCCTTATTACCGAAACTATTGACCTACACCCTATTCCTAACAAAAGCTTAAAATTATCACTCAGAGTGTCCCGTGTTCATCAAATTTTAGGGGTCGAAATCGACGAAGAATGGATCATTACCCAGCTAAATAGATTAGAGATTACTAGTAAACGAAGTGATTCTGGAATGATTGAGTGTCAAATCCCGAGTTTTAGGCCTGACATTGAACGTGAAATTGATCTAATTGAGGAGATTGGTAGACTATACGATTATAACAATATTCCTTCGCCCACAAACGGGATTAACCTATCATCCAGTCCATTTTCTGATTGGGAATTAGACAAACAAAAAATTATCGAAACCCTTGTCGGTTTAGGTTATAATGAAATTTATTCAAACTCATTAATTTCGGAAGCTGAGGCCTCTCAATTTGGTGACCTTGATCAAATGATTGCAACATTAAATCCGCTTACCAAAGATATGACCACATTACGGCCGTCATTGCTTCCGGGATTCTTAAAGGCATGTTCTTATAATAAGAATCGGAATGCAAAGGGCTTGCGGTTTTTTGAACTAGGTAATGTATTTTTTAATGATGAGCAGGGTACTTTTCATAAAGGCATTGGAGAACAAACGCACGTTTTAATTGGCCTATCTGGGCAAAAACACGAGGACCACTGGCAAAACCCGCCCTCGAAATATATTTTTATGGACCTAAAATCATCGGTTCAATCCTTATGGGCTTCACTGGGTCTAGAGTATAGAATTAAAGAAAAGTTAGATGGATACAACAGTCTACATTATTACATAGGCAAGCAATACATTGGTAATCTATCCCAAGTAAATAAATCTCTTCAAACTATTTATGATTTAGACGAAGCCGTTTACTTCGCAGAATTCAACGTTCAATTGATTCACGAGGCGCGGCGTGAAATAGGAGTACCAACATTCTCAAAAATTCCAAAGTACCCAGGTATCGAATATGATATCGCATTGGTTATGGACAAGGAAATCGCTGCGGGTACCATTGAGGCTGAAATAAGTCAAATGGGGACAAAGCTACTTAATAAGATCCGTATATTTGATGTGTATGAAGGTGAAAATATACCCAATAATAAAAAGAGTATTGCTTACCGAATGTATTTTTTAGACCTAAATAAGACATTGAATCTCAGCGATATAGAGCCTATAATTGATAAGGTTGTAAGATCATTAAATAAGAAGTATACTATAGAATTAAGATCATAATTCTATGAATGTAACGACCGAACATACTGAACGCTTTAAAGAACTGTTAGAAGAAGTTTATACCGAGGTAGACCTGCTCAAAAAACAACTGAAAGAAGCTAAAAGAGAACAGCTCCATCTTATCAAAAAACTCGAAGAAGAGCGTGGAAAACAAACGGATATTTTTTCAGCTATCAGCGAATCGGAACGCTTAGCAATGCGACAACAAATTACTTCTTTGATCCATAAAATTGACAGTCACTTAGAAGGCAACTAACTCGTTGAATGGACTATTGTGAAATCACTTAAAGTATCCATACTAGGTAAGCAGTACCCACTCATGGTTGAAGATCATGAAGAAGAGAATATGATCAACATTTGCCGATATGTAGACGAAAAATTCCAAGAGTATCGTCACCAACTAATCAAACAACCCGAATCAACCGTGATGGTATTAGCTGCCTTAAGTATTGCAGAAGAATTATTTGAATTAAGGCAACAACTATCCGAATCCGAGAAGAATGAAACCGTTATGATGAAACGAGTGAATTCAAAAATTGAGCAACTTCTCGAAGACATTAGAGGGTAATTCGTGCCAAAATCTGTGACGACCCTATTTATTGGAGACATTGTTGGAGAAGAAGGTTTGGGAGTAGTTCGCAGCTTTTTGCCCTCTCTTATTCAAAAACACAAAGCTGACTTTGTTATAGCAAATGGCGAAAATTCTCATGAAGGTCATGGCATAAATGACTCGATTATAAAAGAATTACTCAGCTTAGGTGTTCACGTGGTTACAGGTGGAGACCACTCCTTTGATAAATGGAAGGTGTTTCCATATATGAGAAGTAACAACCATATACTGCGGCCCCTTAACTACCCTCCAGGCAATGCTGGTTTTGGCTACGGTATATATTCTATTCCCTCAGTGAATATTCCCATTGGAGTTATTAATATTCAAGGTAGAACCTTTATGAAAGCCATTGATGACCCATTTAAAGCAGTTGACTGGGCCATTGATCACATTCAAAAAGAAACCTCACTTATTTTTATCGATTTTCATGCCGAAGCAACTGCTGAAAAAGTCTCCATGGGCTGGCATGTAGATGGAAGAGCTTCTGTATTGGTTGGAACTCACACTCACATCCCGACCAATGATGCTCGTATTCTTCCCAAAGGTTTGGGCTATTTAACTGACGCTGGCATGACTGGCTCCTATGCTGGATCATTGGGAATGGATGTGAAAGTAGCCATAAAACGATTCACAACAGGAGTTCATCAAAAATATAAAGCGGCTACAGGAGACGCTCACATAAGTGCAGTTTTAGCAAAAATTGATGTTACAAGTGGAACGTGTATGGAAATACGCCCAGTGATATTTCCAGAATTTAATCAAGTGTCCGAATAACCCAACAGATTTTGAGTTCACTACTTAATATTATCGATGTCAAAAAAAGTTTTACAGCACCAGAAAATGGCGTTATTCGTGTTCTTAATGGAGTGAACCTACAAATAAACCCGAAAACCATAACCTCCATCATTGGTTCCTCTGGTAGTGGTAAAAGTACCCTCTTACATATTATTGGGGGCTTAGATCAGGTAGACTCAGGCGTGGTAGAATGGAAAGGTGACGATATAACTCATTGGGACGATGAAAAAATGGCCACTTTCAGAAATAATGAAATGGGATTTATATTCCAATTCCATCATTTATTGCCCGAATTCAGTGCAATAGAAAATGTTATGATACCCGCCATTATTCAAGGCAAATCAGAAAAAGAAAGTAATCGCTTGGCTAAAGAACTCCTAGATGAATTTGGGCTAAGTCACAGAACTGAGCACCGCCCCAATCAACTTTCTGGCGGAGAACAACAAAGAGTCGCAATGGCTAGAGCTCTAATTAATAAACCGGCCCTCCTACTTGCAGATGAACCTACAGGTAACTTGGATGAAAAAAATTCAACTACTGTACTAAATCATTTACTCACCCTTAGAGACCGTTTTAACGTGTCTATACTCATGGTAACCCATGACAAAAGCATTGCCGAAAGTGGTGACTTTGTATACGAAATGACCGACGGTAAATTATTATCGGTATAGTGATACCTAAAGCACCTTAATACAACTTTATATCTATATAACATCGCTCACTGAAACTTATATCATTCAAATCTAACCAAACTGGACAATTTAGGTTTTGCTTAATGCACAAAGCGCCGTATTTTTGGCTACTAAAAATTTAACATTACAGGTACTATGGCAGATTCTAAAAACGACGATTTAACTCAAGACCCTCTCATTCAATGGTTTGAAAAAACTACTGAATACATACAATCCAATAAAACATCTATTATTGGAATTGCGGTTGCTATTGTGGTAATTACTGGATCAATCATAGGGTATTCGTTTTACTCATCTTCACAAGAAGAACAAGCACAACAGCTGTTATCCATTGCAGAAGGCTACTATGCCGAAGGAGATTACCAAAAAGCTTTAGATGGGGATAGCTTTGAATTAACCTACGGCTTCCGTGCCATTGCAACCGATTTTTCAGGAACCTATGCGGGTAATCTAGCAAGCTATTACTCTGCTATTTCAGCCTATCAATTAGGTAATATTGAGCAGGCAATTGGTTACATCGAATCTTTTAAAGTTCCTGAGGGTATTCTAGGTGTAGGGGCTAAAAATTTACATGCCAAACTTTATTTGGCAAATGGTGATTTGGAATTAGCTGCAAAAACATTTGAAACCGCTGCACGCTGGGATAACAATGAAGCAACCACTCCTGACAATTTATTGAGCGCAGCTGAGTTATACGCTGAATTAGGAAATACTAACAAAGCAACTGATTTAGTTGCAGAGATCTTAACTCAATTTCCTAGTAGCAGTCAAGAGTCACGCGCTGAATTCCTCAAAGGTAATTTGGCCATTCAATAAATACTCAGCCCTCATTCTTAAGCTGAATATATTTCGATAAGTAGCGATGCGCTAACTGTGAATTCTGTTCTAACATAAGCTTGGTTGGGTGTGGAATTCTGTTCTTCCCCTTGATCCAATCTTTCACTCTGGAAATAAATGCATTCCCATATTCCGTATCAAGACGCTGCTCTAGTTTTATATGGTCAGGAAAATCCCATCTGTTTTGTGCAGATGAACTCAAGCATTTCACTGCTGATTGCTTAAATTCCTCTACCGTTTTGGCTACATAACCGGGAAAAACTTTTCCATCTAAATGTACACTAAGCCCTTCATTGCCTATCGGAGTAGTTACAACAGGTAATTCCATTGAGAAGGCATCCAATATTTTTCCCTTAACTCCTGCACCAAAGCGTAAAGGAGCTAACAAAACTCGGTATGTTGCCATAGTAGAGTACACATCATCAACCCTACCCTTCATATAAAAACCTATCGATGGCTCATGTAAACGCTCTATTGTTGCATCCATATACGCCCCATAAATATGACATTCACTATTTGTATCCCCTTGATCACTCAACGCTCTATATATATGTGGCCATAATTGATACCGTAAAAAATGTACGGCATCTCTGTTGGGTGCGTGCTTGAAGTTGCCAATGAAGCATGCATGACTGCTCCTGTCATTAGTTAATGGCCTAAATTGCTCAAGTAGTCTACTAGAAAGTATAGGCAGATGCATTATTTGAGCGATTGGTATGCCATAATACTTCTGTGCATAGGAAAGTTCAACATCAGACACCACAAGACTCAAATCTGATCGGTACATGCTTACCATCTCACGGAGTGCAATAGGGTTGTAAATAGATGTTGGTTTAATATCATGCTCAGCCACATATAAATGACTCAGCGCACCCTTATTCTCTAGCTTTTCTAAGGTTAGTTGCCTGGCACGACGTAAACCGTGTAAGTCTTCCGTATCTAAAATTCGAATTGCATGAGGGCAAGCTTCCATCACATGCCACGAAAATTGCTCTTCTGTCGGATATCGATCAAAAACAACCACATTCGGATTTATTTGGGCTAATTTATCACTAGTTTCACTACTGTTAGGATCTAATTTGTATCTATAAACCCCGTTTAGGTCTTCATATAAGGCAGAATAAGGCCCTTGCTCTGCATTTGAACTAAGGTGGAGCTCAAAGCCTTCTCTAATAAACAACCTGATCAGATAATCCAACCGTACACCAGCTGCAGATGAGGTTGGTTCTGGCCATACCAAACAAAAAAACAGTACCTTCATCAGTTAAAACTAAATCGAATAGTTGAGCTAAATCCTGGTTGAACTATAATCGACTTGCGAATGATTAGACTCTCAGGCTTATTGTAAGGTACCCAACTGCCATCATCCCATCTCTGGTTAGCATTAGTATCCAAATATAGCCGAAGGCTATAGGTAGATGCACTTAGTGAATCTAGTTGAAAACGTTCTCGGAACTTGCCTTGTTTGAGTATTTGACCTTCCTGAGTGCGTAATTCATAGGTAACAGGTCCTGTGGAAAGAGAATCGTTTGGGCCAATCATTTCAACTAGTTCTATTGCCCCCCAATTGCTCGGGCCAGAAACTGAAAAAGGTGCCAACACCCTTCGTTGAGTTCTCGGGTTCCAAGCCAGAAATTGATAATCTACCCCATCCAACCACTCTGTATCAGGATACAGAACCAAACGATTATTTGTAACAACGCCCTTAGACCAGCTCTCGCGTTCTACCACACCTTCTATAATTCGTAGGGAGTCGATAATGGCAGGATTACGAATAGGTGCAGCGTACCGCAACTCCACTGAATCCCTCATTCCTAATACACCTTCAGGACGCACTCCAATAAATCGTTGAATCGTTGTGTCTGCCGCTCCTGAACCAAGGAGAACTTGAGTATAGGGTTCCATAACATTACCAAATGAGTCCTCAAAACCTCTTACTCTTACTACATACGAGCTATCTTGCAGAAGCATCCTACTAGATTGTGCAAAAACAATGCTAGGATCCGCTGGTGCTATGTACAAAGGTGTAGCTGAAAACTCAGTTCCATCAAAGCCTGCTTCTAAGGTTATTTGACCAGTAAATTCATTCACAATGGCCTCTGAAAAACGAATTCGAAGTCGACTGCTCGAGAGTAAACCAACCCCTAAAACCTCTGGACGCATAGTGTCTGCCTCCATTACATAAATGGAAGCTAAGGTGTCAATAACTCCGTTCTGTACATTGAGTGAACGAACATCAAATGCATGAGCAGACTCCAACAATGAGTCCCAAATTTTGTTTCTGTTGCGATCTTCAAAATGTACAATACTGTACTCAGTTTCACGTACATAGTTAAATCGAAATGTACCTCCAGTGTCTGTTTCCGTTCGATAAAGTGCTTTTTGCTGTACATCATACGTATTGGAAAATAAAAAAACTTCCTTTCCTTCAAGGCCTTTTCCCGTTTCTGCATTCAACACTTTACCTATCAAACCACCTGTGTCTATTTGATCCCCTGTTGAAAAGGCAATGACCTCAGATGCACCCATGGCATTATTTCGTGTATCTGAGACTTTATTGCCTAAAGTAATTAAGAGTGTGGTTGAATCGGGTAAGGGTGAGTCAAAATCGATGAATAAGGTCTTTTTTTTCCAGGATAATTGATAGTCAATGCCGATATCAGGCTCGATTTGTAAATTAGACGACAAAGAGTTTCGATTCACAAATTCTGAAAACTCAATTTCTACACGTTGCGAGCTAACACCCGTTTGTAGATTTTTCGGCACAGTCCTAATTATACTAGGTCCTTCTTTGTCCGTTGGCCCTCCCGTCGGAGCTAGAGGAGTTGCACAGGAATGCAAAGAAAACAGTAACAAAACCAGGCAAATCTTCGTTAAACCGGTTAAATAATTCATGGTAATTTTCTCATGTTTCACACTACAATATAAAAGGTTGCACTGAAAGTTTTGTATACTTCCACCGATGAATAATACTACAATTATCAACTTCATCCGTAGTTAAAATGCCTTTCATATTCTTCTTAACACGACGAATGACTTCAGTTTTATGGTTACTGATTTTATTTTTATTTCAGGTTTCCTGTGCCTCGTACCTTTTAGATGAAACACAAGAGGAGATCAAAGACGCAGTCTATGATCAGCGCTATAGTGAGGCTATTGTTAATTTAGAAGAGTCAAAAGAAAAAGAAATCTATAAAGAAAAAGACTTTATCCTTTGGAATCTTGAAATGGGTATGCTAAACCACTACAATGGTGCCTATGAAGAGAGTAATATGTATTTTTCAGATGCTGAAATAGCCATAGAACAGGCCTTCACTAAAAGTGTTAGTCGGGGAGTTTATGCTTTTCTTGGAAACGATAATCAACTTCAATATGACGGAGAACCCTACGAAGAATTCTACCTTCATGCCTTCAAGGCCTTAAACTATATTCTTCTAAATAAAATAGATGCTAGTCTTGTCGAAATTCGAAAAATAGTCTATAAAATTGACCAACTCAATGTTCAACTACGAGGGCTTGCCGACACATATGCCAGTTCAGACACCCTTGAAAGCTCCATCGACTGGGATACTAATGACATAAACGTCCAAAACTCCCCATTTGCTCGTTACCTAGCGGCTAACCTATTTGCGGCCATGGATGATGTAGATGCCGCCAGGATAGAGCGTGAGCAATTCAATAAAGCCATAGCTGAACACTACCGCCTAATCGATTTTTCATCACAATCGGACACCAACCTCACACAATCAAATAGAAATATAATACCAGAATGGAGTCTAGGTCCAAATAATAACGTACTTCTATTGAGTTTCACAGGTATGGCCCCTGAAAAAATACAACAAGACCTACGAGTTTATAATGAATATTGGGAGACTGAGCTAAAGGTCTCTCTACCCATTCTTAATCCGTATCGCTCGAAGATTATGGGGGTTCAAATTTGGGTTGGAGACTCACTAATGGGGCACAGTATACTACTTGAGTCCATGCACGAAATAGCACAAGAAGTCTACAGCTCGAAAATGCCCATTATATACGGACGAGCAGTACTACGAGCCCTATCAAAATATTCTGGGACACGTTGGGTTGAGAAAATGCCGGAAGAGGAAGATTCGTTTTTTGCCCATTTTTTAGAATTTGCTGGGTTCCTTTACAAGGAAGGTTCGGAAAAAGCAGATCTACGTTCCTGGTCCAGCCTTCCAGGAAATGTATTTGCCCATGCCTTTCAGTTAGATCCTGGCTCATATGAAATCGAGTTTCGGTATATAAACAACCAAGGGCTACCCATATACTCCGAATTTAGAGACGTTCAAATCGACCAGAGACAGTCGGTACATCTGCTTGAAACTCATCTAGCATATTAATGCAATAGCTACTAAGCATATGAACTCGTATTATTAAAAATAGATTACTAACGCAAAATAATCACACTATGAAAACAACCATTAGCCTTAGCCTTTTTGTTCTTCTTATCATTGGTATTCATTGTAAACCAGTAAACACCATCAGCCGAATATCCCCCGATAGCACAACCGAATTATCCGGCAAATGGAATGACACAGACGCCCGATTGGTCTCCGAGGAAATGATTGGTGATGCCCTAAGTAATCGATGGTTAAGCAACTACACTGAATCTGCAGAAAAACCACCTGTTGTTATCGTTGGAACCGTT
>CALKOA010000093.1 GCA_938091655.1 uncultured Balneolaceae bacterium
ACATTGCAGTAGCAGTTGCCATTGATGAAGGTTTGATGACACCGGTACTTAGACATGTAGATCAAAAAGGACTCGTTCAGATTTCTTCAGAAACCCGAGAATTAGCAGGCTTGGCAAGAGACCGAAAGTTAACTCCAGAGCAAATGGAGGGAAGTACATTTACTATTAGTAACTTGGGTATGTTTGGAATAGAAGAATTCACCGCAATCATTAACCCTCCAAATGCATGTATTCTTGCCGTAGGTGCCATCCGAGACGTTCCTGTTGTGGAAAATGGTGCGGTTGTGCCAGGTAAGCGAATGAAAGTCACCTTATCCAGTGATCACCGTATCGTAGATGGGGCTAAAGCTGCTGAATTCTTGAATACACTTCGCTCACTAATCGAAAATCCACTTTCGATGTTACTCTAAATTTCTATGCTTAAAGGTGTAATACTTGCAGGTGGGACGGGATCTCGTTTATATCCTTTAACCAAGGTAACTAACAAGCATTTGTTACCAGTGGGCAATAAACCGATGATCTTTCATCCAATTGAAAAACTTACCGGTCTTGGTATACAGGATATCTTGATTGTCACCGGCACTGAACATATGGGTGATGTGGTGAATTTATTGGGATCTGGTGCCGAGTATAATTGCCGGTTTACCTATAAAGTACAAGATCAAGCAGGAGGAATTGCACAGGCTTTGGGACTAGCGGAGAACTTTGCAGGACAGGATCCTATTGTGGTTATTCTGGGTGATAATATTTTTGAAGACGATCTCACTACGGCTGCTCGCACATATACAGGTAAGGGCGCTATGATTTTGTTGAAACAGGTGCCCGATCCACAACGATATGGTGTCGCCTTACTAAATGGTGATAAGGTTATAGAAATCCAAGAAAAACCAGAAAATCCACCTACATCCTTTGCGGTAACAGGTGTCTATTTTTATGATTCTAGAGTGTTTTCAGCCATTCGAGATTTAAAGCCATCGAAGAGAGGTGAGTTAGAAATAACCGACGTAAACAACTACTATATCCGTGAAAATCAAATGAGTAGTGTGTTATTGGGAGGTTGGTGGACGGACGCCGGTACTCCAGAATCCTATCGGTTAGCTAATCAATTGACGATGGATTAATGAAGTTTTTGGTAACGGGTTCTGGTGGACAACTTGGTAATGGGTGGCAAAGGAGTCTAAAAGACCGTTCTACTGATGATTTTATAGCCCTTGATAGAGGAGGGTTAGATATATGTGATGCCGAGAGCATAGCTAAGGCACTCGATATGCATGAACCTGATGTATGCGTCAATACGGCTGCCTTCACACAAGTCGATAAAGCAGAAACACAGACCGAGGAAGCTTATCTTGGGAACGTGTTAGGTCCTAAACTGTTGGCCGAAGCTTGTGCTGCGAGAGGGATTCAAATGGTGCACTACTCCACAGATTACGTTTTTTCGGGGAAGCTCACCGATAGGGAGTTATTTGAAGAAGGGTATCCGGAAGATGCACCAACCGACCCTATCAACAGATATGGAGCAACTAAATTTGAAGGCGAGCAGGCAGTACTTAAGGCATTGCCTTCAGCCTTAGTACTTCGAGTTTCATGGTTATGTGGATTGGATGGGAATAATTTTGTTAAGGCTATTATCAACAGAGCTAAGACTATGGGGCAACTAAGGGTGGTTAATGATCAGTTTGGGGTGCCTAGTTTTGTACCAGATGTGGTGGAGCAAAGCCTGTTCTTAATTCACCATAAGCAATTTGGCTTATTTCATTTGGGAAGTGATGGATGTATTAGTTGGTATGATTTCGCTAAGAGAATTATGGAGGATGCCCAGGTTGACATTCCGATAGAGGCAGTTGACAGTTCTGCGTTTCCAACAGTAGCCAAACGCCCTCATTTTTCTAAACTTGCCACTAAGAAGCTGAGCGACTTGGGGATGCCGATCCACTCTTGGGAAATTGGTTGTAAAACCTTAGTATCTGCTTTAAATAATGAGTAATAAGAAGGTATATGCACATTCATGAAACTTCATTACCGGGTGTCAAGCTTCTAGAATTAAAAGCTTTTTCAGATGATCGCGGTTATTTTAAAGAAACCTTTCGAGGTACATGGGCAGCTGATTTAGGACTGGTTCATGCGTTCGTCCAGGATAATATTTCTAGATCTTATCAGGGTACGATCAGAGGGCTTCACTATCAAAAGGAACGCCCTCAAGCCAAACTTGTACAGTGTATTAGCGGTCGCATTTTAGATGTAGCCGTCGATTTACGAAAAAATTCTTCCACTTTTGGACAGTATTACTCGGTAGTTTTATCCGAAAAGAATCACAAACAGTTGTATATTCCTGAGGGATTTGCACATGGATTTTCTGTATTGTCAGATCAAGCGATTGTCCATTATAAGTGCTCCCGATATTATGATAAAGAATCCGAGCGTGGTATCCGCTGGGACGATCCTCTGATCCACATTGACTGGGAGATAAGCAAACCCATTTTGTCTGAAAAAGACCGATGTTTACCGCTTTTTTCATCACTTAAAGAAGAAGATATATTTTTATGAAATTAATAATAACGGGTGGAGCTGGATTTATTGGCTCTAATTTAATTCTCCATATTTTTGAAAAATATCCTGAGTGGACCATTTATAATATAGATAAACTCACCTATGCCTCGGATCGTAATTACTTGAATCCGATCAAGCATTCTGAGCGTTATCATTTCAAAAAGGTTGACCTCGTAGATCGCCTTGCTGTACAAGAAGTAGTAAAGAGCTATCGTCCAAATGCTGTTATACATTTAGCCGCTGAATCGCATGTAGACAATTCAATTCATGGTCCGGAACCATTCATTCAGTCAAATGTGGTAGGTACCTTTAATATTCTAGAAGAGTGTAGACAACTTTGGGTGCAAGAACCTGAAGAGTTTGCTGGTGCTCGATTTTTGCATGTATCAACGGATGAAGTGTATGGAGAACTTGAAGAGGATGGCTATTTTACTGAGCAGACTCCTTACGCTCCTAATTCTCCCTATTCCGCCTCTAAGGCAGCTAGCGATTTTATTGTTCGTTCGTATTTTCAAACCTACGGGATGAACGTAGTAACCACAAATTGTTCTAACAATTATGGGCCGCATCAACACGATGAAAAATTAATACCGACAGTTATTCGAAGTGCGATGCAGCTCAAAGAGATTCCTATTTATGGAAAAGGCGAAAATATCCGGGATTGGTTATTTGTCAAGGATCATTGTAGTGCTATAGAGGAAGTTTTTTTGGCAGGCAGAGCAGGTCAGACTTATAATATTGGGGGAAATAATGAATGGAAGAATATCGATTTGGTTCACAAGATTTGTGAAATCTTAAATAAACACATAGACAAAGGGCCTGAGGGTGATTATAAAAATTTAATCTCTTTTGTTACTGACCGTCTAGGACACGATTTTCGTTATGCCATTGATGCATCGAAAATTAAAGATGAACTGGGCTGGGAACCTAATCCTGATTTCGATGGAATGTTAGAGGAGACAGTATTATGGTATGTTAACAAGTACAAGTCTTTATTAAAAATCAACGAAACCTCGTAAACCGATAAACTATGTCCGAACGAAAGTATTGGTTGTGTAAATCAGAACCCGACAATTATAGTATTGATGAATTAGAGGCCGATAAGGTAACACCATGGGATGGTGTTCGAAATTATGGGGCTCGAAATTACATGCGAGATGGGATGAATATCGGAGATTTATGTTTCTTTTATCATTCAAATCAAAAACCACCAGCTATAGTAGGAATTATGAAAGTGGTTACTGAGGCCTACCCGGACGCTTTACAATTCGACCCTGAATCGAAGTATTTTGATGAAAAAAGTTCCGAAGTGGAACCGCGTTGGATAAACGTAGATATGGAATTTGTAGAAAAATTCTCGCACCCCATAACTCGTGATCAACTAAAGGAAAAAGAAAGCTTAGCTTCAATGGAGCTGTTTCGTCTAGGTAGGTACTCCATCACTCAGGTAAGTAAGGAAGAGTGGGATACGATAGTGACTTTGAAGAACGGATCTTAGTGGTTATTTTAGGCCGATTATAAATTAAACAGCATGCCCATAAAAACGCAAGAATTACATCTCAGAACCAAAGGCGTACTTCCTATTCAAAAACTTAAATTATTAAGTGCTTCAGGAGTAATTGATAGTGATGACGCATACCCCATTCTAGACGATCAGTATCAACCGAACTCGATTGATTTACGCTTGGGCGAGGTAGCTTATCGCGTTCGCAGTAGTTTTTTACCGGAAAATGAAACCGTTAAACAAAAATTAGAGCGCTTAGAGCAGTATCAGTTTTCACTTAAAGATGGAGCCGTACTTGAAGAGAACGCAGTGTACATTATCCCGCTACTGGAGCGATTAAACCTACCCAAAAGTCATTATGCGCCTAGTAATGGCCCAAATCTTTCAGCTGATGGTTTAGAAAATGGGGATCCCATTCGACTATTTGCACAAGAAAACTTAAGTGCTAAGGCAAACCCGAAGAGTAGTACGGGTAGATTAGATGTGTTCACTAGGGTGATCACGGACTACTCGCATCGGTTTGAAGAGATTACTCCTGGTTATCAAGGACCGTTGTATGTGGAGGTTGTTCCGAAATCGTTTCCCATCAAGGTTAAAACAGGACAGCGATTAAATCAACTTCGCATCAGACATGGTTTTGAAGTACTTTCGGATCAGGATTTGTTACGAATTCATGATCAAGAGCCTATTCTTTTCGATGACACTGGCTCGCCCATGCCTATAGAAACATTAAAAGTGAATAAAGGTTTGTTCATGAGTGTTCATTTGAAGGGCAAAGAAGGGCAGATAATTGGTTATAAGGCTAAAAAACACAGTAATTATATAGATTTTGAAAAAATCGGTCATTATGCTGTAAGTGAATTCTGGGAACCTATTTTAGCGGGTGGCGATTCTATGGTGATCTTAGAACCGGAGAGTTTTTACATATTTGCTTCTAAAGAACGAATACGAGTGCCCGCTAAATTAGCTTGTGAAATGATGGCATATGACACAGGATCAGGGGAATTGAGGACACATTACGCAGGTTTTTTTGATAGTGGATTTGGTGGTACCGTAGTAGACGCTGGTGCTAGAGCAGTTCTAGAAGTTCGATCACATGATGTTCCATTTTTAATAGAAGATGGTCAAACCCTTTTTAGTATGCAGTTTGAACCTAATTCAGAACAGCCTGATACCATGTATGGACGTGAGATCAAGAGTAATTATCAGGGACAAGATTTAAAATTGGGAAAACATTTTAAGGACTCATGAACGTACAATTCTACGTTCATCCATCCCAGATAGAATCCAATACGGTGAAGCTGCAGGGTGCCGAATATATTCATGCTACCCAAGTTCTTCGACTCAGAGAAGGGGATCATTGTATAGCTACTGATGGATGTGGTCATCGTTATGAGTTGAAATTGGTGTCCCTGACAAAAAAAGAAGCACAGGCTTTAATTGTGCACTCGGAAAGTTTTCCAAAATCCCCTGTCCTGCGTGGGGTAGCTATAGGTAGTTTGCATAAAAAAGATCGAATTGAATGGGCTTTGGAAAAAGCAGTAGAACTTGGAGTGGACTATTTTTATATATACCAAGCAGATCATTCTGAGCGGGCTAGATGGAAAAAATCACGATTAGATCAAATTATACTGAGTGCCTCTAAGCAATCTAAGCGAACATGGTTTCCAGAACTTATACTAGCAGACAGTCTCGAGCACATCAAACAGGATGCTCAACGGCGCAGTCTGGGGATTGATCTTAACCTTTGGGCCGCTCATGAATCAGCTTCGCTCCACATAAAACCGCCAGAAACACTAAAAGAAGGATATAATCTGTTTTTTGTAGGCCCGGAGGGTGGATTTAGTACGAATGAGCTGAGTTGGTTTGAGCATGAGAACATCCCTCGATTTTTTTTAGGCGACCAATTTACCGATGGTGGTGTATTGCGTGCAGAAACCGCTCTTATCACTATTTTAGCTAAGTATTTTTAAGCTTAGCAATAGTTTTAGTCAATGAGCTTG
Source organism: uncultured Balneolaceae bacterium (assembly GCA_938091655.1). Classification (GTDB taxonomy): domain Bacteria; phylum Bacteroidota; class Rhodothermia; order Balneolales; family Balneolaceae; genus UBA1275. Next base: position 6,058 of record CALKOA010000093.1, read on the forward strand.
AATCACGCATCTAATTATTTGCTCAACCAACAGTTTCATTTAGTTGGTCCTTCTGAACTATTTCGTCTGATCCTTCTTCCGCATCTTGTGATGAATTTTCATCTGACCTGTATGGTAAATGTTCGAAGTCCTCAAAATAATCCTCCTTAAGCTCTTTGTGACTAAATGGAGTAAGATAATCTTTGTCAAACTGGGTAATTAGCGGTGGATGCACGGTTAATGCGCGTAAAAATGGAGGGTAATAACAACTAGCTAGGACCATCAAATCTTCTAAAAGGTTTGTTTCTTCAGATAAAAACTTAAAAATGCGGTCTACAGGACTGTTTTTGAATAAACTTCGAAATATTTTACGGCTATCGGGTACATTTGTAGCTAAAACGCGTAACAACAGAAGGTCGTAATATCTGAATCGATAAGAGGATGCGGTAGGAATGGGAGGCCTTTCACCCTTTACTAAAGCTTGGGCACATTTTTCTGAGTATTTATGAACCCGGCTAAATGTGTACCCCGTACTTGGTTTAGTAAAGCCACCAACAGTACCTAAGTTCATAATTCGTGAAGAATACATAGGTGTGTGAGGTCGATCATCCATCGGAATTTCACCGTATTCTTTTCTTCTTATGGAATAATTCTCCTTAGTTAAGCCATATTTTTCTTTAAGATAATGGCGGATTTTTTTCTTGTATTGGTTCTTTTTTAGTGGGTTGGCGGAAAAAATGGTGTATTCTACTAACGCCCGATTTTTTTTGAATGGTAATACATACATAAATGCAAAACCATCATTAAACTCGCTGTCCACATCCATTAATGTGAAGGTTTTCTTATCAAAGACTTTTTCATCTGTTTTAATTTCAATGCCTAAAAAATGTTGGATTAACGGATACTTACGAGCACTAGGATCATAATGACTTGGCATGAAAATGCTTTGGAAAATGTAGTCGGCTAAGTAGGTATTACTATCCTTTGTGATGAGGGCTGCTTTCGACGAATTAGAGGAAAAATCTAAAATACTTTCCTCAAGTAAATCTACATTGGGTGCTTTTTGAAGAGTTCTTAGTATGGTTTCTTTATAATCACTTTCTTTTACGCAAAAATAAAGATATTCTTTGAGAGATAATTCAGAGCTAAAATCAAGAGCAGAAAAGTGACTATTCTTCCAGGTACGATGAGCGATGTCCGCAAAAGGGTGGTCTTTTTTACCCCAAAAGCACCAGGTTTTGTGATTATTTGGCGCAAAAGAGTTGTCAATAAGTAAAATTTGACCAGTATAGTTTTTCTTGACTAAATGCCATGCGAGACTTAGACCCGAAAGGCCTGCACCTGCTATAATAATATCATATCTTTTTGATTCAGGCATAACAGCTATAACACTCCTAGTCCACTATGATTAACCAACCGAGCTAATATAGAGATAGTTTACTTCAGTCTATATTATCCATAAACTACTAAAGAAAAACAAAACAATATCGTTCATTAATACAGACCATGAAAGTAATAGATTTACGAAGTGATACCGTTACTAAGCCTACACAGCAAATGAAACAAGTAATGTTGGAGGCAGAGGTAGGAGATGATGTATTTGGAGAAGACCTGGTAACAAATAAATTTCAAGCCAAAATGGCTACTCTATTTGGTATGGAAGCTGGGTTGTATGTGCCTAGTGGAACCATGAGTAATCAGTTAGCTTTAAAGGTGCTAACTCAGCCATCCAATGAGGTATTAATAGAAAGTAAGGGTCATATACTACAGTATGAAACGGGTGGTGCTTCCTCACTATCTTCGGTCCAACTTTTTCCCCTTCAAGGTTACTCGGGCAAATTAAGCTCTGAGCAAATATCCCCTGCGGTCAGAGGGGTTTACGATTGGGAGCCTGAAACCAAAGTTGTTTGTATTGAACACAGTACGAATAAGGGGGGAGGAACGGTTTACTCGTTGGATGAACTTAGATCCATAAAACAGGAGTGTGAAAGGCACAATCTATACGTACACGTGGACGGGGCGCGTATATGGAATGCGCTTGTGGCTACAGGACAAAAACCTCACGATATAGGGCAAATAGCTGATACACTTTCGATTTGTTTCAGTAAAGGATTGGGAGCTCCAGTAGGATCTATGCTGCTCTCATCCACCAACAACATAGCAAAAGCTAGAAGATTTCGTAAAATGTGGGGTGGTGGGATGAGGCAAATAGGCTTATTGACCGCCGCAGCCGATTATGCCGTTGAGCATCATTGGCCTAAATTGGCTTTGGATCATGAACATGCCAAAACCTTTGCCCAAACAATTGCTGAGACTTCTGCATTTCAAATCGATCTAGACAGCGTTCAAACCAATATTGTACTTTTTGATACGGGTGACCGAACCGCTATTGAGGTGCTTGAAATTTTTGGACAACATGGAATAAAAATGGTTCCTTTTGGACCATCAACAGTACGTGCAACCTTCCATTTTCAGATAGAAGAAGCAGATGTAAATAGACTCTTAGAGGTAACTAGACACTGTTTCAATACATAAATTAATCTACCTGAAACAGGTTGATGTATCCTCAAATAGGTTGAAAAATTTTAAAAAATTTCGAGCAAGAGGTCTAATTTTTCTACTGAACTATCGATTAATTCCTTAGATATAGTTAGTGGGGGTACAATCCGAATAGCATTACCACCCGCTGAATTACTCAGCACTCCTAACTCAGCCCATTTATCCACAATGGGGCGGGTTGGTTGATTAAATTCCAACCCTATCATAAGTCCCATTCCACGCACTTCTGTAATACATGGGCGTTTATCTGCTAAGATTCTAAGTTTAGTCATAAAATAGGCCCCAAGTTTACTTGCCCGTTGGCAGAGCTCCTCATCTTCAATAATAGACAAGACTTCCAAAGCCACTGAACAAGCAAATGGGTTTCCCCCAAAGGTAGTACCATGGTCACCATAACCGAATGCCGTTGCTACCTGTTCACTAGCAATCAATGCCCCGATAGGTATACCTCCCGCTAGTGCTTTGGCAGTGGCTACCATGTCTGGTTGTATATCAAAGTGTTCGTATGCCCACATTTTACCAGTTCTACCAATTCCCGTTTGCACCTCATCTATAATGAGTAAGATATTTCGTTCCCTGCAGTGTTGGGCTAATGCTTGCACGAAATTGTATTCAGCTAGGTGAACACCGCTATTACCTTGGATAAGTTCTAATGCAATTGCAATAGTGTCCTCATTTGTATGCTCAATTACCTCTTCAATTTGGTTGAATTTGGCTTGTGTAAATCCGGCTGGAAGTGGAGCGTAACCTTCTTGATATTTGGTGGAACTCATAGTAAGAGTACTCAAGGTTCTGCCGTGAAAACCATTACTTAGCGAAAGTATTGATCCCTTTTTTCCTTGGATTTGCCCCCATTTTCTTGCCAATTTGAGGCAGCTTTCCATGGCCTCAGCTCCAGAACTACAAAAGAAAACACGATCTAATCCAGTGAGTTCGGTGAGCTTTTTTGCCAGCAATGATTGAGCCTCTGAGTAATAGAAATTAGAAAAGTGAAGAGGAGAAATCGCCGCACTTTGTATGGCTTTTACCACCCTTGGATGAGCATGCCCTACATTATTTACCGCTATTCCAGCCAGCAAGTCTATGTATTCATTGCCTTCGCTATCCCACACTTTAGCACCTTGGCCACGGTTAATCGTTATGGGGAAACGATTATAGACTTGTATGTGGTGTTTATGTTCAAGGTCTTGGGCAAAGTCTGTGTGGGCCGTTATTGTAGAATCGGCTTCTATATTGTCGGGGGTTATACTATTTGAAGTTGACAAGGAATGCGAATTATAAGGAGAGAGTGTTATGAGAGTAACTATTACTAGAACAGTTTAGCCAAAATAAACAAAGAGTAAAACAAACCTTCATAAGTTCATAAATAAAATATAAAAAACGCTATGTTTTATAGGGTTTTGTTTAAACTCCATGTTATTACAACACTACATTGAATGGTCTTGATTTTTCTATTGAATAAAATTGTGCGTTCCATTCCTCTTAAATTTGCAGTATCATTACCGGAAAGCTTAGTAAGCATTCTATGTCTCCATAAAAGGTAGTGAATGGAAGCATTCCATGCATAGAACATTATTCAATTATACCTCACTTACACTCAATTTTAATTATTACCTAGCACTATGACAGATCTCAAAACCTTGGTCCAAGCAGCTGAAGAAATTGCTAAAATCGGAGGAGCTCATACTCTTAACTATTTTAAAAAAGAGGTAGAAGTCATTTCAAAAGCGGATGATTCGCCTGTCACTATTGCAGATCGTGAAACGGAAATGATGATTAGAGAAGAAATTGAAAAAAGGTTTCCGGATCATGGTATTATTGGCGAAGAGTATGGGATTACCCGCCCAGATGCATCTATTCAGTGGGTATTAGATCCTATTGATGGGACTAAGTCCTTTATTCATGGAATTCCTTTTTATACTACCTTAATAGGAATAATGATTGATAAAGAGCCCATGGTTGGGGTTATCAATGCTCCTGCATTAGACGAATGTTGTGTAGCCGGTAAAGGTTTAGGGGCTTATTTCAACGGAAAGCCTTGTTCGGTGAGAGAGACCAAAGAAATGAGCGAGGCCACATTACTTGTAACCGAAATAAAAAGGTTCCAGGATGTTGGTAAAGAAGAAGAATTTCAGGAGTTAATGGCGAAAACAAAACTTCATAGGACATGGGGTGATGCCTATGGCCATATGATGGTTGCTATTGGTAGAGCGGATATTATGTTTGATCCTGTACTTAACCTATGGGATGCGGCTGCTTTATTACCCGTTGTTAAGGAAGCAGGGGGTGTATTTAGCGATGTACACGGAGTTGAAACCATCCACTCAGGAAATGGCTATTCTACTAATCCGCATTTACATCCAGATCTAAATGCCTTATTTGCTCGGCACCGAGCTTTGAAAGGCGAATAGTGGATTTTTTAGGCTAGATTGGAGACTGAATGAGTTTTAAGCTTGCCTAACCCATTTAAATAGCTCCTTAAAAGTTGGTTTTTTCCCATACATTAGAATACCTGAACGATAAATACGTGCGGCTAACAAAAGCATGCCAATCAAACTAAGTATAAGTAGTATGATGGAAAGAGCTACTTCCCATATGGGCACATTAGATACCATTATTCTCGTTACCATATTAATGGGTGAGGTCAATGGAAACAGCGAAGCTATGATAGCAAACGTTGAATCTGGAGCCTCAGCAATTCTAAAATTAAGCATGTACCCTAATAAAATTGGAAGCATTACTGGTGTCATGAATTGTTGAGAATCTTGCTCGGAATCTACAGCCGCACCGATGGCAGCAAATATGGAACTGTACATTAAAAAGCCCAGTACAAAAAACACGAAAAAGAAGAGAATAAATAATGGATCAACGCTGAATTGTTCTAAAAAACTTAGGTCAATATCCGATGGTACATTTGCTGCTGCTCCAGTAGCATCCAGAGCGGACACACTGTTCTGAAAATCTCCCATTCGTTGATTGATGAAAAACTGGGCGACTGGAGCCGCTAGTATGGTTACTCCCGCATAGGTGGCAATCCATAAACCAAATTGGGTTAGGGCTACTAAACAAACGCCTAGCAACTTACCTAACATCAACTCAATAGGTTTAACAGAGGAGGTTATTATTTCTACTATTCGCGATGTTTTCTCTTCAATTACGCTGCGCATTAAAATGGCTCCATAACCAAATAGACCAAAAAAGATAAATATACCAATAAGTATCCCACCGCTAAAACTTAGAAATGCGTTACTCTGTTCGTCAACTCCTTCCTCATTCATACGCCTATTTTCTAGGGCTGGTCGTTCTTCAAATATCTCAATAATAGCTTCTGACACCTCATTATCTTCTAGGCGTATTTGACGGGTGACATCACGTATGTCGGACCGAAGAGATTCGAAAAAAGTGATACCACCTGCACCATTATGCACAAAGGTGGCAGGAGTTCCTTCACTTAAAAAGCTTCGATCAAATAATACATATCCATCAAGTTCGTCCGCCATAATTTGATCACGTATTTCATCAATAGACTGACTGGCAGTAATGGGTAGATATCTGGTCGCATTCAGCTGGGTTAAAGGTTCTAGTAATCGCCCGGTTTCATCAATAACTACTACTTGTTTTGGTGCTTCGTTATCAGAAACAGTCATGAATATGATAAAACCCATGAAACCTAATATCAGAAGAGGGGTAAGGAAAGTAGAAAGCAAAAATGATTTGGTTTGAACCCTTGTAGAGTATTCTCGTTTTATAATGAGCCAAATTTTTGAAGAATTAATCATATCTGGTGTATTGAATGTATAATGGGGTTATTTAATCATCTTGCTAAGTTAATCAGCAACTTTGGTATCCTTCACCGTGCTAAAGAAGATATCTTGCAGGCTAGGTTGAACAATTTCGAATCGTTGGATCTCAGCTTGAGCTATGGCAACTTGTAATATATTCTGAGCCGAGGCACCCTCTAATAATCGTATTTCTGCAAAATTAGTTGAACGGTTGTTGATTCTAACTCCTTCTAATTCATTTAAAAATTCAGAATCTCCCACGAAATCTAACAGTATTGTATTGTTTCCAAAGCTTTGTTTTATTGACCGTAGATTTCCTTGCAGTACTGCTTTACCTTGATTAAACAGACAGATATCATCGCACATTTGCTCGACCTGTTCCATTCTATGAGTAGAAAAGAGGATGGTTTTTCCTCGCTTTTTTTCCTCTAGTATTACATCTTTAAGCATTTCTGAATTGATAGGGTCTAATCCGCTAAAAGGCTCATCAAATATGTAGATTTCTGGGTCGTGAGCAACAGTGGCTATGAACTGTATTTTTTGTGACATGCCTTTAGAAAGCTCGGATATTTCCTTCTTTTTCCAAGTGCTAGCCTCAAATCGATCTAACCAAAAATCAATCGCATTCTTAGCAGCTTGGTGGCTTAAACCCTTTAATTGTGCTAGATACATGAGTTGGTCAAAAACTTTCATTTTCTTGTACAAACCACGTTCCTCGGGAAGGTACCCAATGCGTTCCTGACTTTTTGGGCTAGCTGGTTCTCCCAATATGCTAATGGAACCTGTATCTGGGTTTAAAATATGATTAATCATCCTGATCATCGTGGTTTTCCCCGCCCCATTGGGTCCCAGTAAACCGAAAATTTGCCCTTTTTCTACTTCAAAACTAACTTGGTTAACAGCGGTTGCTTTTCCGAAATGTTTACTCACATTTTGAACATCAATAACTAGGGACATGATAAATGATTATATTGGTTAGTATATGAATGAAAAATACGTATTATCTACTGTAAAATTTCAAGTTTATGACTATTGTTCACATAAGTGCGGAATGTTATCCCGCTGCTAAAGCTGGTGGACTGGGTGATGTAGTTGGTGCACTACCTAAGTATCAAAGTAGAGGGAATGACCGTACCATTGTTTGTATGCCTCACTATCATACATCTTGGCTACTGAAGGCCAATAAAACCCTAATCGATACTGCTACCTGTCAAATGGGTGCTGTGAAGGTGCCGTATAATGTGTATGAAATCAAAGAATCCTTAGGTTTCAGCCTCTATACCTTTGATATACCGGGCTATACAGATAGACCTGGAATATACTTAGATCCTGATTCTGGGCATGGGTATTGGGACGAATTCGAGCGAGCCTTGAGCGTTCAGATAGCTGTGTTAGATACTTTGGTGCGTTGGGATTTACAGCCTGATATACTTCACTGTCATGATCATCATACAGGCTTAATTCCCTTTATGGCTCAACAGTGTAGGGCATTTATATCGTTATCCAATACTCCTAGTATTATCACGGTACATAATGCCGAATATCATGGAAATCAGGATATGGGGAAACGGTTTTTATTGCCAGATTTTGACGGAATACACACGGGTTTGTTAGAATGGGCTGGAGAATTAAATCCACTGGCCTGTGGGTTAAAGTGCGCTTGGAAAATAAGTACGGTATCACCAAGCTATATGGAAGAATTACGTTCCGATAGTAATGGGTTAGAGTTTCTATTTCAATTGGAGGCAGGGAAATCCATTGGGTTTTTAAATGGAATCGATCCTGAGGTGTGGAATCCTGCAACGGATACCTATTTAGATCAGCATTACACCTTAAATGGCCCTACTGAAGAGTATCCAGATTGTACAGATGTCAGTGATGGGAAGGCTTATTATAAGCATGCGTTATGCCAAGAATATAGTCTGGATCCAGATAGACCCTTATTTGCATTTATAGGGCGGTTGGTACACCAAAAGGGGGCGGATTTATTGGCTTTAGTGATCCGTGGGCTTCGTGAGAAAGGGAAAGAATGTAATTTTATTTTATTGGGAACGGGAGACCCTTTATTAGAAGCAGCATTCCAACAACTCGATCAGGATTATGTGGGTTATTTTAATGCTAGGTTGACTTATAATGAAGGCTTGGCTAGACAAATGTATGCTGGCGCTGACTTTATGGTTATGCCATCAAGGGTAGAACCTTGTGGGCTCAATCAACTCTATGCCATGAGATATGGTACTATCCCGATAGTACGATCGGTGGGTGGCTTAAAAGATTCGGTACCCGATATTTCATTATCAAATGGGCTTGGTATACAATTTAATTCCTTTGATTATGATGCATTAGAAGAGGCTATTTTACGGGCAAGTGATTTGTATACTGACCAAGAAGCTATGCATGCCTTACGTGAGCGAATTATGCAACGCGATCATTCTTGGGAGAAGGTTGCAAAACAGTATAAGAAACTATATGTAGAATTACAGTCCTATCGTGGATGATTCTATTTGGAACTTGAGACAGGATATTGTTTCTTTTGGATGCAGAGTAAATAATATTTTTATGTTAAGACCGACTTGGTGTATAGACAATAATCGTGTTATTTACTTACTATAAAAATCATGAGCATACATAGTAGCTAGCTCTGATTCATTAACAACACGAGTTAAAATATAGGTAATTCATGAATAATTCAGTGATGGCCATCATTCTCGGTGGTGGTAGAGGAACAAGACTATTTCCTTTAACCGATCATAGATCCAAACCAGCGGTGCCCGTAGGAGGGAAGTATAGGTTGGTTGACATACCTATTTCTAATTGTCTAAATTCCGGAATAAAACGCATCTACGTTTTAACCCAATTCAATTCAGCTTCTCTTAATAGACACATTAAGAATACCTACAATTTTGATGTATTCAGCAATGGTTTCGTGGATATTTTGGCTGCCGAACAAACCGCTCAAAACACGGATTGGTTTCAGGGTACAGCAGACGCGGTTAGGCAATCTATTCATCATATGGAAAACCACAGTTATGAATATGTGTTGATTCTATCAGGTGACCAACTCTACCAGATGGATTACAGTGAAATGCTTGAATTGCACATCAAACAGCAGGCAGATTTAACCGTTGCAACCATCCCTGTTATAGATCGTGATGCTACGGGCTTTGGAATAATGAAAACCAATTCAGACGGGTTAATAGATTCTTTTGTAGAAAAACCCGCAACCGAGGAATTGGAGAAGTGGAAATCTGAAGTACCCGAGCCGTATAAAAGTCAAGGTAAAAACTACTTAGCCTCAATGGGTATCTATATCTTTAATCGGGAGACCTTGATACGCTTGTTTAACGAAAATCCAAATGCTACTGATTTTGGGAAAGAAATTATCCCGAAAACACTAAATGAAGGAATGCGAGTATGTAGCTTTGAATTCGGAAAGTACTGGACAGATATTGGTACCATACGGTCATTCTTTGAAGCTAATTTGTCATTAGCGGATACGGTGCCTGAATTCAACTTATATGATAATGATGCCTACATCTATACACGCGCTCGATTACTACCCGCATCCAAAATAATGGGTACTACCATGGAGAACTGCTTGATGGCTGAAGGCTGTATCATTGAAGCGAGTCGTATAGTTCGATCCGTCATTGGTATTCGCTCTCGCATTGCCAAAGGTACCACCATTGAAAATTCCATTATAATGGGTAACGATTCTTTCCAGAGTCAGGAGTTTATCAATGCGGCAGCACCGACAGAACCACCGATGGGAATTGGCCAGCGATGCTACATTAGCAATTGCATCATTGATATGAACGTGAGTATTGGAAACGACGTACGAATTGTAGGTGGTGAGCATTTAGATGACGGTGACTATCCATTTCATTACGTGCGGGAAGGTATCATTATCGTCAAAAAGGGTACTGTTATACCCGACGGAACACACCTGTAGTAGCTAATGTTTTTTTCCCGCAATGGAAATGTTACCTAGAGTATACTCTTTAAGGTAACACCAATCTCAGCTGGACTTTCTACGACGGTAATTCCCGCTTCCGACAATGCTTTTTTCTTTTCTTGAGCGGTTCCTTTTCCACCTGAGATAATAGCTCCAGCATGACCCATACGACGGCCAGGAGGCGCTGTTGATCCAGCTATGAAAGCAACAACTGGTTTATTTACATGCTCTTTGATGTAGGCTGCTGCTTCTTCTTCAGCAGACCCACCGATCTCACCAATAAGTACAATAGATTCGGTACCAGGATCATCCTGGAAGAGTTTAACCGCATCTAAATGTGTGGTTCCAATTACTGGATCCCCACCAATACCAATGGCCGTGCTTTGACCTAATCCAATTTTTGAAAGCTGATCAACCGCCTCGTAAGTAAGGGTGCCTGACCGAGAAATTACTCCGACTGTACCGGGTGTAAAAATAGTACCTGGCATAATGCCAATTTTAGCTTCCCCTGGAGTTATAACACCGGGGCAGTTTGGACCGATGAGTGTAGCCCCATGACTTTTCACGATTTGTTTGGCGACAATCATATCATTAACAGGAATACCCTCAGTAATACAAATAATTACTTCTATTCCAGCGAAAGCGGCTTCAGTAATTGCATCCGCAGCGAAGGCCGGTGGCACAAAAATGACAGAGGTATTTGCACCTTCGGATTCAACCGCTTCCTTTACGGTATTAAAAACGGGTAAGTTTAAATGCTTTTGCCCACCTTTTCCAGGTGTAACACCACCCACCACAGGAGTCCCATAGGCAATCATTTGTTCTGCGTGAAAGGTTCCTTCACTTCCGGTGAAACCTTGTACGATTAATCTAGTTTGTTTGCCAACAAGTACGCTCATGGATATAAAATTTACAGATTTATTGGTTTACTCGTCTTTTTCCGTATCTATATGGTATTAACCCTATTTACAGGCGTTAAATATAGTATGCTTTACACTAAAATGTAGCCCTTATTTTAAATGAAATGGAGTTCTAGTATCAATGATAATACTGACAGTATGTGAGTCATCTTAAGAGAAGATCAGAATAGTTTAGTTAGCATTTTCATTGATATATTTTATGCTAAAGTCCAATACACGGTCGATGCCCAAAGTGGTATCGAGGGTTCGTTGCACTAACACAGAATCTGGCTCTAAACCAATTCCTTCATAGAGTATTTTAGTTAGCGGATCAGCCACTTGCCAACGGGGTACTTTTAAGATCCAACCGTTTGGTAACTCTCTGGTCATTGGATTCCCGGATCCACCACCTGTAAACTGACCAACTACGTATACATTGGGTAAATGGCGTAAGGCAAGCACAAAATCCTCAGCGGCAGAAAACACACTGCGGTCAGTAATGATCACAACAGGTTGTTCATAGCTATGTTGTTTAGGAGTTAATTCATTAGAAATCCAACGACTGTATGAATAGTGTTCTGGGCCATTTCTGTATCTAATCCAACGTATACGGGTGAGGCTAGTCATAAATTCTTGTGCAACAATATGGGCATTTATATCGCTTCCTCCACCATTGGTACGCAAATCTAATATGAGTCCTTTGGTGTCTTTAGAAGATAATGCAATAATTTGAGCCAGCTCGTTAAAAGGCTTCTCAGATCCCCTAAAACTTCCCAAGTGTACATATAAAATATCTTGAATACGACCATAGCTATACGCACCAGACGCATCCTCTTGAAGCTGGTAATGTAAATAGTTAGCGAAGATTAGACTTCCATTGTAATCGGTTTGGTACCAATCGTAATATTGATATCTCTTAAAGGGACTCTCAAGCATTATATGCCCATCTTTTAGGCGGTAAATCATTTGTTCAAGCAAATCAAATAACTCCCCTTGTGTACTTGCGGAGTCTACTAAAGGGCGATAAATCTTGTAGAACTCATTCCAATTCACGTTTTTGTGTTGGAAATAAGGATAGTAATCAGAAAATTCCTGCCAAAAATGATCAAAGACTTCTTCATTTGATACGGTATCTCGCGGGTCATTAAACCGACTCCCCATAAAGCTTTCACAAGAAATAAGTCCCCCAAAAAAAACGGTTAGGCACAACAATTCCATGAATCTAAAACCTGAGAATCCATTAGGTCTCAGACCCCGTTGAATGATAATCCCCTTGAACCAATTCATAAATATACTCCAACACCTAACTGAATGATGCTACTTTTAAAGACCTGTGGGAAAGGAATTCTTTGGTATTTATGGCTAACAAATACAACATAGTTGTTTTCAATTACTTGTGATTGAGGAGACCACTTAAGCTCCCATTGCCATTGCCTGGGGCTTGTTATGGGACTCCATTGGCCTGTTTTAAGGATATTCCCAAACGTAGGATCTTTGCCGAAGAGTTCTTCAGGATCAAAAACACTGTATCCGGGTCTAAGGGTATATTCTAGCACCGGTAGGTTTAACGTCCATGTGATGGGGAGGGCTTGGTTAAGAAAATAATTACTTGAAATAAGCAGTGGAATACGAATGGCTCCGAATCCACTTTTCCTTCCTTTGTATGCGTTGGATTCCATAAAAAAGAAGGACTCTATTTCAAGCAATTGGGCTTCTAATCCGCTACGGATGTGGAGCTTGGAGAAAAACGGAGTTGCTGGAAGTTCAGAATGCAAAAAAAAGCCAAAACTGCGACTGTCCCAATAATTATTATGCCGGTTATTTAGACGCGAATGCCCGGTTTTCAATCCAACAGTGGACGTGCGGGTTCCCCTGGTCCAATGATACCCTAGACGCCCTTTTAGACCATTTCCCTCATAGCTTTGATAGGAAACGAGGGGATCCACGATTTGGGAGTTCATTAACCCGAGATGAACAGACCATTGCGCGTTGGTTACCGTACAAAAAAAAGGGAATAGACCTAAGATCAATAAAGATTGGAACGCTAATTTTGAGGATGCTAAATAGGATAACATAAATACTACTGTTTAATGCAAACGAGGCAGTGGTAAGGTATTTGGAGGATATTCAAAATACTTCGAAAAATATATTTTCGCCCTGCCTTTAAACTCCTATTTTCAAGGTATGATAAGTGATGCTAAAAAAGAAGAAATTCGGGATGCAGCCGATATAGTGGAAGTGGTCTCCGATTATGTTAAGTTAAAGCGCTCGGGGAGTGGTTTTACTGGGTTATGTCCCTATCATAATGAAAAATCTCCATCCTTTCATGTAACCCCTCGTCTAGGGATATTTAAATGTTTTGGTTGTGGAGAGTCAGGAGATGTATTCAAATTTATCATGGATCAGGGAGGACTCAATTTCAATGAGGCGCTTCGCACCTTAGCGGATCGTTTTGGAGTGTATCTACCTCAGGAGCAAAGTAGTTATGAGGAGCAGGTATTTGAGCAGGAAAAAGAAGGTATTTTGCATGCACTGAAGTTTGCGGGGGTATTCTTTTATCGTTCGCTAATGGAGTTGGATGAAGCGCAAAAGGCCAGAAGTTATTTAGACCAACGGGGCTATGGCCGCGACATTATAAAGCAATTCGGACTTGGGTATGCGCCTAGTTCAGGTCAGGCTTTGATCGATGCAGCGCAGGAGGCTGGAATTGATCAGCTGTATTTGCTAGGAGGGGACTTGGTTAAGCAGCGCACAGAATCTGAGGGAGTGTATGATACGTTCAGAGGGCGTTTGATGTTTCCCATTTTTAACCCTACGGGCAAAGTGATCGCCTTTGCTGGAAGAGTATTAGGCAACGAAAAAACAGCCAAATACATTAATTCTGCTCAAACTAAGGTGTACAATAAAAGTGAGGTGGTCTATGGGGTTAATTTTTCCAAGAATCAGATACGAAAAAACAAAGAAATGATTCTGGTAGAAGGGTACACCGATGTAATAAGTTTGCACCAACATGGCATAGATAATGTAGTTGCTAGTTCTGGCACGGCCTTAACACCTGGGCAGCTGCGTACGTTACATCGTTTTGGAGATACCTTAACCATGATCTATGATTCGGATGCGGCTGGGCAGAATGCGATGAAAAAAGGAATTTTACTTGCGTTAGAGGAAGGACTAGAGGTAAAGTTACTGGAACTGCCCGATGGAGAAGATCCGGATTCTTTTGTTAAACAGTTTGGGAAAGAATCTTTTGATGATATTAAGCATAAAAAAAGCCAAGATTTTGTAGATTTTTTGTTAGCAAAGGCAGCTACGGAGGGACGTTTGGAGGCGCCTATTTCATTAGCTAGAGTGATTAATGAACTAATTGAAGCTGTTGCACATATACCAGATACCATTCAGCGGCAGGTGTACATACAGCATGTACACCAAAAGACACAGCAATATCGAAAGGGTACAGATCGTGAACTTTTCCAAGAGTTAGATCGGGCACTTCGTGAACGGGCGGTTCAAAAAGAGCGAGCACAACAGCGCCAGCGAAATAAAGAAGCTAGAAATAGACAAGGTAGAAATGAACAAGCTTCTGATCGTTTCGATAATATGGAAGGAAGTGGTGAATTAGGAATAACGGTGCCCGATGCCTCGGAATATGCTCACCCTGTTTATAGTGATGAAGATGCAGGACGGTACGCAGAGTTGGACCCAAGGGGGGTTGGTGAGGAAGGATTTCGGACTGGAGCCATTAAACAAGTGCCAAAGCCTCATTATGAAAAGGAGTTAATTCGGATTATGATAAGTTTTGGACGCGATATGGTGGGTTATGTTGGCGGTTTAGCCAATGAAAAGCTATTCGAAGACCAAGAATTACGATTATTATATTTGGACATTATAGAGCGGTATAAAGCCGAGGAATCCTTTGGAGTAGATTACTACAGTAGACAACCATCTCCATATCCTGAACTGTTAGGGGATATATTTTTAGAAATCCATACTGCCTCTACACGTCATTACGAAAAAACAGGTATTGAATTTAAAAAAGATAAAGACCCTTATCGAAGTGTCAAAGGTTGCCTAAAAGCTCTGGAAATTAATTATTTCAAAAGAAAACGAGCGGAGTTGGCAGAGCGATTCAAATCGGCAGATACACAAGACAAAAAGGAAATAGTGGCACTTCAAAGTGAGATACAGAAGAAAATAACAGATCGTGAGCAACGAGATTCTGAGGCGTTATATCCCGATCCGGTTGGTAAAAAAGGGGAAAGCCTGAGTCCAAAGAGTTTTCACTATGTAATGAAAAAAGACCGTGAAAAAAAGGATTAGGTAATTATGGCCAACGGTGGCTAAACGTATATAGCCTGTTTATGTGAATCTAGAAAACTCAAAAACGCGCTTAAAGAGTAATGGTTGGTAACTCGATAATGGCACTAGACCCTAAGGCGCGGCGCTAAGGGCATATACCAGTATATTAGCACCCATTCGTAGCGCTTGAGTACGCTTAACTTCTGGGGTGTTGTGAATGGCTGGATCTGCCCAGCCATCAGCTAAGTTGGATTCATAGGTATATACTAAGACCAATCTCCCATCAAGAAATAAACCGAAGGTTCTGGGCGCCTGATTGTCGTGCTCATGAATTTTTGGGACGCCCATTGGAAAAGAAAAAACTTGACTGAATACCGGGTGAGCAAATGGGAGTTCAATTAACTCTTCTTCTGGAAAGGTTTCAGCAATGAGCGCCCTGAAGGAAGTATCTAGTCCGTAGTCATCATCCACGTATAAAAAACCACCTTGCTCCAAATATCGCCGAAGATTTCTTCGCTCGCTAGCATTACTTGCGATGGTTCCATGTCCCGTTAGGAAGGCAAATGGATATTGGAACAAATCGGTACTTCCCAAGTCCACGTCCCTATACCGCGTGGATATGCCCAATGGAATCCTTTCTGCGGTGAAGCGCAAAAGGTTAGTCAGTGATGAAGGATCGTTGTACCAATCTCCTCCACCACGATATTTTATTCGAGCTATTTGCACATCATCCGGATTTGTTTGAGCATGCAGATAGATGTAACAAGGATTCAATGAAAAGCTAAGCGCAATGATGAATAACCAAATGGTATGCGGTTGGATGTATTCAGAAATATATTTCATGAGATTAATATACGCTTTATGGCAAGCTAATTTCCAATGGTAGAATGATGGTGTTTGCGGTATCTCTTGCCATAGAACCAAAAATACCAACGCCCCCACGAATGGGAGTTAATACATTTTGAATCTCACCAGGAGATAAAGTAGAGCCACCTAGCTGAACGGATTCAGATCGTATATAATCATAGAGATTTTTATCAATGACGGAAGGAATGATAGCATTTTCTCCGAAAAAAGCCACCGCAAGCCAAGGGTATCGGATCTCTATATTCCCTGCCAGGTTTCGTTCAAAGTTACCTTCGTTTAATATGCCAGATGAGTTAATACGTAATTCTTGTAGATTTTGTTCTTTCTCTTCCTCGTTTTCATCACCCAGAAATTCCCTGTAAAAAGGCGTCAATAATTCTTCAAATGGGTTTTTAGCCACAGTATTGATGATATAATAGTTCTGACCTTGTTCTGCAGCCTCTGCGCTCAGCTCAAGGCTTAACTGTTCGGTTGATTGATACCGGAGTGTATCCGGTATGCCATTGAGTATGCTAAAAGCTTTTGGCACCTGTGTTTGAGCGAAAATAGTCTGATAATCTGGATGAATGACCTCGAGAAGGTATTTCGCACCCGGAATCACGCGACGCTTCTCAGTTGGCTGATAGATCCCAGGAGACTCTTCTTGGTAGGTGATTCGGGACTCTTTTTGCTCGCTTTGTTCGTCCAACTCCCAAATCATCACCTGGGCGTTTCTTAATGCAAGCTGTTCAAAATTGTAGAACACAGTAGCTTCGGCTGTGGTCGATAGGCGCACTGGGGGCATCAGATTCCCTGCAGTCAAATACGCCTCTACCACCACCTGTTCGGTGTAGCTATCTTGAGTGTATGGGTCACATGCTCCTGTGACTAAAAGAACAGATGCGACTAGTAGCGTGATTGTTGGGTTCATAAGACGACTAATTCGGGTCATGTTAGTTAGGAGAATTAAAGGTGATCGAAATAGCTGGAATGATGGGCAATAGTGTGACATCGGTTTGTTGAACAGGATTTTCGTCAAAATCAAAGTTTTGAAACCAGACATTCCGACGATTGTACACGTTGATGATTTGAAGCTGAAGTAGGGTTTGCATCCCAAAAAGTGAGCCACTACGCTGAGCTGAGAAATCCATGCGATGGTAAGAGGGGAGGCGAGAGGCATTGACCTTACCAACGGTAAATGCGTTGTTAAATTCAGAAGCTCCAAAAGGGTCATCGAGTAAGGCGTAGCGTCCGAGTACTTGGGTGTACGCCTGACCGGTGGCATATACCCAAGCTCCAGTGAGTTTCCACTTTGGTGAAAGGGTGTAGTTTAATATGAGATTTATGTCATGGCGGCGATCATACTTAGGAGGATAAAATCGGGCTGGAGCGGTCTCTCCTGGTGCTAATTGAGTGCTAGGATCTGTGTTGAATCCGGGGAATTTGCGCCACGTATATCCC
>CALKOA010000094.1 GCA_938091655.1 uncultured Balneolaceae bacterium
ATACGCTGCTGAGTGGGATTTGTTAAACCCATAGCCGGCGAACATAGCCATCTTATCAAATACATTTTTAGCTACTTTCTCGTCGTATCCACGTTCTAAGGATTGACGAATAAACTTTTCCTCCTCTGGTGGAAGTAAATCCGCTTTTTTCTTACCCATTATGCGCCGTAATACGTCAGCTTCTCCTAGGCTATAACCACCCATTTGCTGGGCGACTTTCATGATCTGTTCCTGATAAATCATGATTCCGAAAGTAGTCTGTAATAAGGGGACTAAGTCTTCATGATCGTATTCAACCTCTTCACGCCCATGTTTTCGCTCAATATAGTTGGGAATAAATTGCATAGGCCCTGGCCTATACAGTGCATTCATGGCAATAAGGTCGTCAATGGTAGTTGGCTTCAGATCTTTTAAGTACTTTCTCATCCCTTCACTCTCGAACTGGAAGGTACCTAAGGTTCCACCTTTTTGGTACAGTTCAAAGGTCTTTGAATCGTCTAGGGGAACCTCGTCTAGGTTGTAGCTTTTTTGATGATTCTCTTGAATAAATTGAATAGTTGTTTTTAGGATGGATAAAGTTTTTAAGCCTAAGAAATCCATCTTCAACATCCCAGCGGACTCAATAACACCCCCATCGAATTGCGTCACTTGCAGATCGGCATCTTTGGCCGTGCTAACAGGTATATATTCAGTTAATTGATCGGGGGCGATGATAATTCCTGCGGCGTGAAGGCCTGTGTTTCGAACGGATCCTTCTAATATTTGCGCCATTCGCAGTGTTTCCGCTTCCAGCCCATCCCCATCTCGGATTTCCCTTAGTTCTTTTACCTCCGAGAATGCATCATCCAGTGTAGTTCCTGGTCTTTCTGGAACTAACTTTGCTATTCGATCGGCATCGGAAAGGGGTAAATCAAGCACTCTAGCTACATCGCGCACCGAGGATCGCGCTGCCATAGAACCGAAAGTAACTATATGTGCCACCTGGTCAGCCCCGTATTTATCGACCACATACTCAATTACCTTTTGACGACCTTCGTCATCAAAGTCGATATCAATATCAGGCATGCTAACCCGCTCAGGGTTTAAAAATCGTTCAAAAAGCAAATCATATTTTAGAGGATCTATGTTGGTAATACCCGTTGCATAAGCCACCACCGAACCCGCGGCCGAACCTCTTCCAGGGCCTACATACACCCCCATGTTCTTGGCAGCTGCAATGAAGTCCTGAACAATAAGAAAATATCCTGGGAAGCCCATATCCTTAATAATTCCCAGCTCTAAATTAATACGGTCTTTCAGCTCAGAACTTAGTTCACCATATTTCAACACAGCTCCTTCGAGGGTGAGATGACGCAGATAATCATCTTCATTTTCGAAGGTTGTAGGAATATGAAATTTAGGGAGAATAACCTCACGCTCTAAGACAATGGGTTCTACCTTTTGGGCAATTTCATAAGTCCCATAGATCGCCTCTGGAACATCTGAGAATAGCCCTATCATCTCTTCAGAAGACTTGAAATAGTACTCATGGTTAGGGAATCCATATCTAAAATCACGCCCTTTACCTATGGGCGTACTTTTGAGGGCACCATCGTCTATACAGATAAGAGCATCATGAGCATCGGCATCTGCTTTTTCCATATAAAAGCAGTTATTAGAAGCAACTAAGGAAACACCATATTTTTCAGAAAAACCCCGAAATACTTCGTTTACGCGCTGTTCTTCAGGTAATCCGTGATCTATTAGTTCAAGGTAGAAATCATCTCCAAAACAATCTATCCACCAGCTAATTTCTGCTTCTGCAGCCTCTATTCCTTTATTTAAAATGAGTTCTCCAAGTAGGCCGTTAGTACCTCCGCTTAGAGCGATAAGATCTTTAGAGTGTTCGGCAATAATCTGTTTATCCACTCTTGGATATTTATAATAGTAACCCTGGGTATATCCAAGGGAACAGATTTTCGATAAATTTTTGAAGCCCTGTTGATTTTTGGCCAATAGAGGGACTTGCCACCGTAAGTCACGATGTTCACGGGTAAATTTCTTCTTCGCGTGATCTTCAACCAAATACAGTTCGCACCCCACAATGGGCTTGATCCCTTGTTTATGCGCCTCTGCAACGAAGGTGAATGCACCAAACATGTTGCCTAAATCCGTAAGTCCTACAGCCGGCATCTTCCACTGCGCTGCCTTTGCGACCAAATCTTTAACCCCTGCCGTGGATCTAAGTACAGAATACTTAGAGTGACAGTGCAGATGAGAGAAACTAAGAGGCTCTCCCTGTGTCCAATTTTCTAGTTTTTTTTTTGCCGATTCTTTTTGTTCTTCAGAGACTATAGAATTGCTTTGCGCTGCTATGTTTGGGTCTATTGAGCTATGCTCATGGGGGTGTTGATCTGGTGATTTCGGTGTATCGCTTGCTTGTTCAACACTAGCCGTAGATGTTTTCAGACGATCTGGTGAGACGAGATTTATATAATTTTCTCTCTTTAGATAACTCTGGGGGGATTCATACAATTTAGCATCTAATGGAAAGCTAAACTTGGCTTCTCCAAGTAGCACCAACTCTAAAAAACAGCGAGCGGTTGCCTCTACATCTGCGGCAGCATCGTGTGCATCATCAAACCCCTTGTTGAACAAAGCATGATGAAGTTCTCCTAGGGAAGGCCACTTAAATCCTCGTGGACCTGGAATAGCACAAAACTGAGTACCCTCATCTTTTGTGTCTATCTTAGCCTTATCCATGATAGCCGAAGGGATTCTATTTCGCAGGTATTCTGCCCCCATCACACGTTCATCAAAGGACACATTATGCCCAACCAAAAAGTGAGCCCGATCAATATCTTTTCTAAAAATCTCGAGTACTTTTTTGAGATCGACTCCTTGTTTTAAGGCTCTTTCGGTAGAAATACCATGAATTTGTTCAGAATTAAAGGGTATGGTGAAGCCTTCAGGGCGAATAATGTAGTTCCCACTCGATTGTAATGCACCCGTCTGATCATGTAACTGCCAAGCCAATTGAACCAATCTTGGCCAGTTATCTAACTGTGTTATTGGTGCGCTATAATCTCGGGGTAAACCGGTGGTTTCGGTGTCAAATATTAGATACATACATAGGTAATTATCTTATTAATATAGGGTAACCAACAAAGACTATGTGCACAAGTTTTCCACAAATTTTAGTTATCAAACCCTATATTCTAGCATGGCTATAGCACTGATCTCTACAAACAGAAATTTTCTCGAACTGCAAGAACAGATTCAAGGTTTAGATCCAAATATACAGGTGGATATATGGCCAAGAATAAAGGCAAAAGAGGCCGTAAGAATGGGTGTATGCTGGAACATACCTGAACATGCGTTGAGTCCTTATCCAAACCTCCAGCTCATTCAGTCCTACGGAGCTGGTGTAGCTGAGCTTCTCGAAGATACCAGTATACCTGCTCATATTCCCATAGCCCGCATGAGTCTAGAATCCCTTGCCACCGATATGCTCGCATATATTGAATGGGCTCTTATGGATATTCGGCACCATGGATTATTCTACCGAGCTAATCAATCAGCTGCTACTTGGGCTCCTAAAGATACCCTACGACACCAAGATCTCAGCATTGGGGTTATGGGACTGGGAAACATTGGGAGCTATGTCAGTCAATCCCTAGCAGCCCAAGGCTACCGTGTATTGGGCTGGTCTCGATCCAAAAAAGAACTTCCGTTGGTGCATTGTTTTGAACAGCAGGAACTCCATAACTTTGCTGAACAGTGTAATGTCTTAGTTTCATTACTTCCAAATACAGACGAAACTCAGGGCCTACTGGATCTAGAACTTTTTAAGAGCATGCTGAAACCCAGCTTTATAATAAATGCAGGAAGAGGGACCCAACTGGTTGATGAAGACCTAATCTATGCACTGGATACCCAGCATATTCAAGGAGCATACTTGGATGTATTCATGAAGGAACCACTTGCCCAAAACCATCATTTTTGGAATCGAAAGGAAGTGATGATCACCCCCCACATAGCGGCAAAGACCAGAGTAGCTGATGCTGCGGCTTTGATTGTTGAAAATTACAGTCGGATTTCATCTGGTATGCCCGCACAGTTTCTTGTAGATCGCCGCAAAGGGTATTGAGGCGTTTGGGGATACATTAACCAGTGATCTTGAGGGCATAAATCGAGTACCATCCTGCTATGGCCAAGGCTAATCCGAACAGGACTTGAAGCCCCATATTTAGAAAGGCCGCTACAATTTGATCTGTTTTGAGCAATAAAAAAGTATCGAAGGTGTAGGTGGAAAAAGTGGTAAAACTGCCTAAAAATCCTACGAATAGAAACATTCGAGGCCAGCCGTTTCCCCAGTTTTTTAGTTCAAATAGGGCTGCTAGTAGGCCGATAAAAAAACATCCTACAAGATTCACCACTAAGGTCCCGACAGGTAATATTTCTGGTTTTAGCCATCGTTCTATTCCCACAGTGAGTAGATAGCGGCTCAAAGCGCCTAGACTTCCACCGAGCATGATTGCTATGATGGTATGAAGTTGCACCTGCAGCTTAAGGATGAAGAGTAACGGGATGAGTCCAGCCAAAACGATCTTCTATTTGACCGTATTGAATGCCCGTAATGGTATCGTACAATCGCTCTGCAAGTGGGCCAATTTTACCGTTGCCAATTTGGATTTCCTGGCCTTTGTGGGCAATTAATCCTACAGGACTGATAACCGCAGCGGTTCCACTCCCAAAGACTTCTTTAAGCCGGCCATCGGCAGATGCTTGCATGATTTCGTCAATCGAAACTCTACGCTCTTGAACCTCATATTCCCACTGCTTAGCTAATTGGATAACGGAATCTCGTGTAATACCCGATAAAACCGAACCCGATAACGAGGGCGTCACCAAAGTGTCGTCAATGAGAAAGTGAATGTTCATGGTACCTACTTCTTCAATGTACTTGTGCTCGATGGCATCTAACCAAAGTACTTGTGTAAATCCATCTTGCTGAGCCTGTTGAGCGGGTAGGAAACTGGCTGCATAATTTCCCGCTGTTTTAGCCTCACCAGTTCCTCCCGGCACCGCACGCACAAAATCTGGCGAAGTGGTTAAAGAAACTGGATTAAACCCTTCGGCATAATAAGCGCCCACGGGGGACATTATGATATGGTAGGCATAGGTAGAAGATACTCTAGCAGCGAGGTAATCTTCGTTAGCAAAAATAAAGGGTCTAATGTAGAGCGCAGTGCCTCGCTTCTGTGGCACCCATGCGGCATCTAGCCGGATAAGAGTTTCCAATGCTTCAATAAATACCTCATAGGAAGTTTCTGGTATGCACATTCTTCGACACGATCGATTAAAGCGGGCATGATGCACATCTGGGCGAAATAAATTGATGTGATGCTCATCTACATAAAATGCTTTCATCCCTTCAAATACAGCTTGCCCATAATGGAGCACGTTCAATGCAGGGGTAATTTGAATAGGGCCAAAGGGTTTAACATGGGCCGTTTTCCAGGCATTGCTTTCATATTGCATCTCAAACATGTGATCCGTGAAACACCGACCAAAGTCTAAGTTATTCATATCCACTTCCTGAATTCGGGAAGTAGCCGCCTTATCTACCTTTATTATTGAAGCCATGGTTGTATTCATTGAATCTTTAGCGAAATATAGTGAGGATGTATATGAAAGTTTTTATAAAATACAGCTTTTTAGTGGGGAAACTTAACCCGTACTTTGCATGGCTGCAGCTATGCTGTTTATATTTAAAAAAAGTAACTCTGTTAGTATTTCTTCTTCTTCCTGGTCGGTTAAGTTACGTTGTGACCAGCGTTGAATTAGCTCGGTTTGTATAACGTTGAGAGGATAAGTGAAGGGATTTCTAAATGCTATAGAGCGCTGGATGACTGGGTTGTGATCTAAAATCTTCTCCATACCAGCTATGCGGGTGATATACTCGGTTGCCCAATTAAAATCTGTTAGTATCATTTGATGAAAGGTATCCTTTTCAGGATGCTCCAAATATAATTCAGAGGTGGCTATATGGGTTCGTGCCAACTCTCGCTGGGAATTATTAAGAACGGTATGGAAAAAAGTCCATTCTCTAAACCACCGCTTTACGATCTCTAGAGCATCTGGATTATTATCCATTAGTTTTTTTAAGCCCGATCCTATACCGTACCAGCCCGGCACATTATAGCGGACTTGAGTCCATGCAAAAACCCAAGGAATGGCTCGAAGTCCATCGAAAGTCAGCCCACCACCAGCACCTCTGGAAACGGGTCGGGAGGCAATGGGAAGCTTACCAATATGCTCAATAGGTGTTTTTTGCATATACCATTCCCAAAAGCCTGGCGCATCAATTAGGCCTCTGTAGGCTTCCATCGTATATTGAGAAAGTTCCTGCATGAGATCCCATTCCCGATCTTTACCATAGAGGTACCCAGGTGCATTTTTTTGAGCATTAATAACCTGAGCCATCGCGTGGACAAGCTGTTCTAAATGGCGATGGGCAATGGTCTGCAGAGAATATCGAAAGGAAATAACCTCGCCTTGTTCGGTAAATCGAATGCGCCCGTTGTTACTCACCGGCGGCATTGCCACAATGGCTTTATTGGACTGTCCGCCACCCCTACCTACCGTGCCACCTCGGCCGTGAAAAAGCCGAAAATCTATGTTATACTCTCTACAAACCATTCCTAAATCGTACTGAGCTTTATTTAATGCCCAATTTGCTGTCCAATATCCCCCATCTTTATTGCTGTCAGAATAACCCAGCATGATTTCTTGAAAATTATTCCTCGCCTCTATATGGTCTTTAAAAAGTGGGTCCTCAAACATTTGAGCCATTAGATCACGTGAATGCTCTAAATCTTCGATCGTTTCAAAAAGAGGTACTACATCTAATGGGGTAGTAACTTTTCCATCCACTATACTCCATAAGCCCATTTCTTTGGCAATAAGAAGGACTTCTAGCATATCGCTAACCCCATGAGTCATCGAAATAATATAGCTGCCAAATATATTGGGATCGAGTTCGAGCATATCTCGGATTTCTTCGAATACACCCAACACTTTTTGAGCTGTTTCGCTTCGTTGGAACCCCCTTGAACATAGCGGGCGTGGATTCTTTAGTTCCCTATCCAATAAGTCAATTTTTTCATTTTCAGAAAGGTGGGCGTAATTACTTTTAGCACCCGCAAAGCGCAACATTTCCTCCACTGTTTCCTCATGAAGACGAGAGTGCTGTCGAATATCCAAGGCCGTCAAGTGAAAACCAAAAGTTTTGGCACAAACCACCAAGTCATGTAGTCTACCCTGTTCTGCCATCCCGCTGAACCCTTGTTGCTGCAAGGATTGGCATATAAGTTCTAAATCACCAATAAATACATCAGGAGTATACTCTTTAGCCGTACTAAGAATATGACTTTTAGTGCCTTCTAATGCATGTAATTGTGTCTTTAAACGTTGCATTATATGAGTAATTTTCCTTCTGTAAGGCTCTCTTTGATACCTTCTCTCATACAAATCACTCAGTGGATTATCGCTTTCTTCCAAACGCAATGAATCTCTCAACGCATCCGAAATAGTCGTTTCTTTATACGAAATACTCAAATATCTACGAAGATGGTCCAGTTTTTTTAGATACAGCTGTATAACTGTCTTACGCTGTTCGATAAGGGTTTTCCAAGTTACTGATGAGGTGACATTAGGATTGCCATCCCGATCACTTCCAATCCAAGAACGATAACGAAGCACTATGGGTAACTCAGGAGCATGATGGGCATAGGCTTCTGGATAATAGGTCTCCAAAGCTAGTCTCATATCTTTATAGAGTCTCGGGATAGCATCCCAGATAGTATGAGTAAAGAAATACAGTCCATTTTCAACTTCATCCTCTACCGACATTCTTTCGGCCCGAACCTCGTCGGTCAGAAGTAGTAATTTCAACTGATTTAGAATTTCTTTCCTCAGATGCCGCTCTTCGTCTGAAGTTAGTTCCTCGGTGCCTAATTTACTCACCATCTCACTTATTTCATGTTGCTTGGTGAGAACACTTCGCCTCCGCGCTTCTGTTGGATGGGCCGTGATGGTGGGCTGAATATCCATATGATTGAACACATCCATCACCTCCGCAAAACTATACCCTTGCTTTTTCATTGCATGCACCGCCTCCAAAATACTTTCATTTCGAGGGGTGTCCGGTGTTTCTGCGAACTCGCGTTTTCGATTTATCCGACTAATTTCATGCTGTTCAAGAGAGTTAACCAAATGAAAATAGGTGGTGTATATCCTCAAAAACTCTTTTATCTCTCGGGTTGATAGACCCTGAAGCCCCTTCAAAAAGGCTTCTAGTTCATTGGTATCGCCCTGATCTAGTGCTTTTTTTATTTGAAGAGGAGCATTGCCTAATAAGGCCAGAAATTCAGGGGTACTACGATCTAGACTAAGCTGTTCTAAAATTTCGGAAAGAGCGGATACATGCTTACATAGCGATTCGCTTACCTTACTTTCAGCTGCTAGTTGGCGGACGGTTGATTCTAACTGCATACGTACTTCGATTTTGAGATTGTGAGTACCTAAATGTAGTAAATTCTACTGCCCTATGTAGGATAAAGCTATTATGAATTGCTTCTTTAGCTCGGTTTATGCAAAATTAGTGTAGAGAATATAAACTCCCATGACAATAAGAAAATAGCCAAAGCCTCTTTTTAGCTTTTGCTGAGGAATAAACTGACTGGCTTTAGCACCCAAAAAACTACCCACGATACCAATTAAAGTGAAAATGACCAAGAGGCTCCAGTTTACACTCAAATCCTCTTTGGCTAATACATCAACATATTTAAAAAACCCAAGTAAACTCTTAGCAGCAATAATAAACAAACTCGTTCCAACAGCAATACGCATAGATAATCCACCTAATAAGACCAATGCTGGTATAATTAAGAAACCACCACCAACTCCAACCAAACCAGTAATAACCCCTACGACTAATCCTTCGGTAATCAACAGCCAAATTGGAGCTTGTTTATCCTTGACTTGTAGCTCTTTTGGTTTTCTTATCATCAGTACCGCCGCTAGTAACATGACGGTAGCAAAAATCATCAATTGCATACTACCTGTTAAAAAAACAGACAGAGCAGCTCCCCCATAGGTTCCCGCCATTCCTGGTATTCCAAAATAAAATACACTTTTCCAATCCACCTCTTTTCTTAAGGCAAAAGGTATCGCACCCACTAGGGAAATGGTGGCTACAATACCAAGCGATTCAGCAATGGCTACTTTTTCAGGCTCCCCTACCAAATACACCAAAACAGGTACCGTAAGGATGGATCCCCCCGAGCCTAAAAGACCCAGGGAAATTCCTATTAACAAGGCTCCAATCCATGCACCAATCATGAATTAAGCCTCAACCATAAGATTACGTTGCTGTAAGTAGGGCTCAACCTTGTCAGCAATTAATACTACCTCATAACCATGTTTTTGTAACAAAGCAGAGGTATAAGCCGCTCTTCCACCAGCCTGACAATGTACCAGTAGCGGTTTATCAGCAGGTATCTTGTCAAGATTTTCGAGGATTCGAGTATGAGCAAAGTTAAGTGCGCCAGGTACCGCGCCTGTGGCATACTCAGATTCTTTGCGAGCATCGAGTACCCGATAGTTACCCGACTCATTATATTCATCGAATTCCGAAAAAGTAATTGTTTCGGTTGTAACTACCTCTAGGTCTTCCTTTGCATATAATTCAGATGGGGTTATATATCCGCTAATATTATCTAAGCCAATCCGGATTAAATCGAGTATTGCCTCGTGAAGTTTATCCTCTTCTACAACCAGGTACATATGCTCATCTTCCATTACAAAAGATCCTACCGTAGTGTTGAAGGCTTTGTTGACTGGTGCAAACAAAGCACCCTTAAGGTGATTGTCCATAAAAGCTTCACGTTCACGTGTATCAATAACCACTGCGGATTCGTTGGAATGAACCGCAGAAACAAACTCATCTGCTGTCATTTTTTGCGGCTTAGGCATGTCTCCAAGTACCTTTGGACCCATTTTATTGTCACGTTTCATACGTGCAAAATATAGAGGTGGCTCTGGTTGTCCATCTAGTATAAAGTTCACAAAATCCTGCTCAGTAATAGCCGCACGAATAGAATTGTTAAACCTCATTTCATACCCAACAGTAGAATCGGGCACGGCACCTAAGGCTTTACCACAGGCACTTCCGGCTCCATGACCAGGCCAAACTTGGACGTAGGATGCTAAATCTTTAAATTTCTCTAACGATTTGTATAGTACTCTTGCCGATTCCTCCATCACACCTTCCATACCTGCAGCCGATTCTAACAGATCGGGACGACCTACATCACCCACAAATACGAAATCACCCGAACAAATACCCATAGGCTCATCTGTAGTGGCTCCATCGGATACTAAATAACTGATATGCTCTGGAGTGTGACCAGGACTATGAACCGCTTTGAAAATGATGTTTCCAATCGTAAAGGTATCATTGTCGGTCAGGAATTCGTAGTTGTAGTCGCTATTCTTAAGCCACTCATATTTCCAATTTTCATCGCCTTCATCGGAGGCATACACTTTTACACCTCGGGCGGCATATTCCCGAAGCCCTGAAATATAATCGGCATGAATGTGTGTATCGGCCGCGGCAACAATAGTTAATCCGTGCTTGGCTGCTAGTTTATCGTAACGATCAATATCTCTCATAGGATCAATAACCACGGCTTCTCCTGATTTCTGGCAACCTATTACATAGGCGTACTGTGCTAACTTTTCCTCAAAAATTTGTTCAAAAAACATGGTGAATTTACATTAGTTATGTTTGGTTAGCTGGTTAAGGGATCATCTCTTGAACCAGATTAGTTCTTGTAAAATAGTACAAATATCTGTACACTTGTTACAACATGTTATTACATATAGTACAAGTTTGTTTTTATTCTTTCAGTACTATCTACACAGACATAAGCAAAATAATGTACCATATCCGTTATGGAAGAACAATCTAAACCCCGACACGAACAAATTGCGCATCACCTACGCAGAGAAATAAGAGAAGATTATTTCCAAGAGGGAGATAAATTACCTTCTGAAAAAAGGCTTTGTGAATACTTCCAAGTGAGTCGTATAACCGTACGAAGAGCCCTACAAACCCTAGAAAATGAAAGCTTAATTTACAGAAAGCAAGGACTTGGGGCCTTTGTTATGGCTCGGAATAATGAAAGCCCACTAATACAACTCACCGATTTTGCAGAGGATCTAAAAAAAGCAGGGTATCAAGCAACATCAAAAATAATCTGTTTTAAAAAAACCAAAGCAAAAGTGAGCATAAACCCGAAACTTGGTCTCTCTCCAACCAGTCAGCTTATGAAGTTAGAGCGGATTCGCTATGCTAATGATGAAATTGTCGCTTTTGATCAGACATGGTTACCTGGCAGTTATGGTCAACTTTTGTTTGATGAGGATTTAGAACATAAAACTATCTACGAAATACTCGAAGAGAAATATGAAATCCCTATAACCGCTGGTTCTTATACCTTTACTGCGGTGAATGCAACCAAAGAAATCGCCCAACATATGGGCTTAGGTGAATCCGCTGCCCTTCTTTGTATTGAGCGATGCTCAAAAACTCTCGGCAACAAACGCGTTTATTACCAATACCGGTATCTCAATCCAACATTTATACGCTATGAAATTGAGTTAAACCGAGATGAAAGCTCGCTAGACTCAACCAAAAATGGCATGCCTCTTAAACAGTTCGTTCCTAGGTTTAGTGTTTGATGTGCCCTGCTGGATAATT
>CALKOA010000095.1 GCA_938091655.1 uncultured Balneolaceae bacterium
CCGCCCTTTCACGGCGGTAGCACGGGTTCGAATCCCGTACGCGGTACCATTTATGGAGCCCGTAGCTCAGTCGGTTAGAGCGCCAGGTTGTGGCCCTGGAGGCCGTGGGTTCAATTCCCATCGGGCTCCCAAAATGAAAACTATGCCGCGTTCGTCTAGAGGCCTAGGACGCCGCCCTTTCACGGCGGTAGCACGGGTTCGAATCCCGTACGCGGTACTTTTTTGAATCTCATGGTTATCATACCAAGATCAAGTCACCCACCTTTTTTGGTCTATGCTCTATCATTGGGTTCCCATTTAAACAGTACAAAATGTGTGAACCGAGCTATCCAAGTAGAATGAGCTATTCAACCAGTATTTCTAAACTTTTGCCTTTAGTCTCGGGTAAATAGCGGTAAATAACCCACCAACCAATTGCCCCGATAGCTGCGAATATTGCATAGGTATATCCGTCTCCAATTATATTGAGTTCAATGGGAAAGACAAATTGAGTTACCCAACTAGTAAAGGAATTCAAAAAACCTACAATAGAAATGCCTAAACCTCTTAAATGGGTCGGGAATATTTCTGATAAAACTACCCACATTACAGGACCTAGGGAGCAAGCAAAACTTGCAACAAACCCGAGAATTCCTATTAAAACCAACCATGAATTAAACTGTTTTGATTCCAATACCAACACCTTAAAGATGTTTGATTTGTCGTCATCAGCTATATTTTCTTCCTCAATCCAACTTATCTGATTCAATGCTTTAGCAAGCTCGACCTTAAAGGCCCCTTCATTGGTATAGCTAACTCCTATTAACTCTTGAAATACCTGAAATGATTGGTCAAATTCGAACTTTTGCTCATATTTAGCAATTGTTTCCTTAGTTAAGACATACTTTGCATTGGCAAACCCATAGGCAGTTAAACTCATACTCAAAATCATCCCAAATAAGCCCCATAGCAGTAAAAATCTTCGCCCATATCGATCTATGGTGAGAAAGGCTAACAGGGTGAATACTATGTTGATAACTCCAACAGCTACGGTTTGTGCAAGGGAGGCATCAATACCAATACCTGTTTTTTCAAAAATACTTGTAGCGTAAAAGAAAATAGCATTAATACCTGTAATCTGTTGAAGGATCCCTAAAAATATGGCCACCAAGAAAATCGGTCGCCATGTTGGGCTCCATAACAATGAAATATGTTTTTTTTGATGCATGACCCAGCGAAATAGAGAACTAGAAACCGATACTTCTCCCTCTAATGAAGAATGTTCTAGTTCCATTGAGATTAGTGGGTTAGCTAAACCCACTCGACTCTCTAACCAAACGGGAGATTCTGGTATCTTGGGTAAGAGTA
This sequence comes from uncultured Balneolaceae bacterium, assembly GCA_938091655.1. Taxonomy (GTDB): domain Bacteria; phylum Bacteroidota; class Rhodothermia; order Balneolales; family Balneolaceae; genus UBA1275. The sequence goes on from CALKOA010000095.1 coordinate 1,348, forward strand.
TGACATATAATAGGGCAGGTAATAATTCAACCGCTAACATCCATCGCCAAATGTCTAGCTCGTTTACCCATTGGTCAAGATATACTCCAATGAAGTAATTACTGAAATATGCAGCTAAAAAACCAACCACAATATTCATTTGTTGTATGGATACTAAACGCCCTCTTTGCTTGGCTGGTGATATCTCCGATATATAAACTGGAACAATGATAAGCGCACCACCAAATGCCATACCACCTAGCATTCTAGCAGCAACTAAACTCCCCATATTTTGGGAGATAGCGGATAAAAAGGCCGATAAAACATAGCAAAAAGCAACAATTTGTAATGTTTTTTTCCGTCCTATTCGATCACTCAACACCCCACCCCCCAACATGGCAAACATAGCTGAAAATGCCGGTGCACTCACGATCCAGCCTTTAGTTAAGCTAGATATGTCATATAAGGCATCTAAATACACTATTGCACCTGATATCACGGAGGCATCAAATCCAAATAAAAAGCCGCCGATCGAAACAATAAGAGTATAGTATAGTGGGGACCGTTCTTGCATGGGTATGCTAGCTTGATTATTTCGCCATTATTGCAATGTACATAATTCTTAGGAGTAGGCTCCTCTTAGCTTAAATAAGATTAAGTCGGGTTCATGTTGAAAACTAAGAAATTCCATTATATTGATTAAATGTGTAAATTATAGAGATTTTAACCAGATATGAGAATTACACTTAAACACATTGCGGAAAAAACTGGATACTCTATTTCAACTGTATCTAGAGTATTAAATGGAACCAATAAAATTAGCTTGGATGTACAAAGAAGAATCGTTCAAGTGGCCGAGGAATTGGAATACCCATTTAATAAAAACCAGATTCCAATGTATTCTAATGGTACAAAGGATATTGTTCTCATTTCGGAATTGGCTTATGGTGAATTTTATGCCTCGGCTTATACTGGTTATTTTAATGCAGCCGCAAAACTAGATGTTAACTTGTCTCTAATTAGTGCTAATCAGCACGAAAAGAGTCTTTTTGATATAATTACCGCTCGTATACAGCATCAAGTAGATGGAATCGCACTTTTTGTGCCAACTATGGAACATAAAGATTATAAAAAGCTACTAGATGATCTGAACAAAGCTCAAATTTCCATTCCTATCATTTCCAATGGTCTCATTGAAAATCCAATCCTACCCACCATTACCTTTGATGGTTACTCAGGAGGTTTTGTTGCGGCTGAATGTTTTGATCAGCGAAATATGAAAAAAGTGGGTATTGTAAAAGGACCTTCGGGTAAAGCCGAAAGCAGTTTTCGTGCTAATGGGTTCAAAGATTATTGTACGCACCATAATCTAGAGGTGGTTTGGGAAGTACAAGGGGATTTCACTTTCGACAGTGGGTATAAATCTTTTGAGTCCTTTCAACACAGCATTCAACAACCACAAGGTATTTTCTTTAGTAATGATTTGATGGCGGCTGGTTTTAGTATAGCTGCTACTAACGCAGGGTTACAAATTCCGCGAGACGTTTCGATCATTGGATATGACAACTTACCTGTTTGTTATCAACTACAGCCCAATCTTAGCTCCATAGAAACTGATTTTGAAGAACTCGGAAGATTAAGCATCCAAACCTTATTAGATATAATTGAAAGGAAGGATCGACTCCGATCGACCTTAAGCTTAGTCCCTGTCTCTCTTAACAGAAAAAAATCTATTGGATAGACCAAACCATACACAGTGGCAAGGTTTTATTCACTTCGCTTTCTGATAATTGGTTGCCTATTATGTATGTGATTCTTGTTGATAAGCTCGCCTAAAAAACCAGTGGACAAGAATTGAACACCTAAAACCATTAACAAGATACCGAGAAATAGTAAGGGGCGGTTGCCTATCCCTGCATTATAAAAAATCCTAATTCCTGCCATATAAAGGTTGATTAGAGAGCCAATAGCCATCAGTAAAACACCAATGGTTCCGAAGAAATGCATGGGTTTTTGCAGGTATTTCTGAACAAAAAGAATGGTGATCAAATCCAAAAAACCGTTGATAAATCTAGACAAACCAAATTTTGTAGTACCATATTTCCTTGCTCTATGCTGGACAACTTGCTCTGTAATTCGTCCAAAACCAGCTCTTTTCGCTAACAGAGGAATGTATCGATGTAATTCTCCATACAATTGAATATGAGTTAAAACATCTGCTCTATAGGCTTTCAAACCACAATTGAAGTCATGTAAATGAATGCCAGCAGCTCTCCGAGTAACCCAATTAAAAAATTTAGATGGTATGGTTTTACTTACTGGGTCAAATCGTTCTTTCTTCCAACCGCTAACAAGATCATAACCAGATTCCAAGGTACGTAACATTTGTTCAATTTCAGCTGGATCGTCTTGTAGATCAGCATCCATCGTTACCACATATTGCCCTTGGACTTCATTAAAACCTGCCTGCAATGCGTAACTCTTACCTTGATTAACACCTAGTGAGATACCCTTTATCTGTTTATTTGCCTTAACTAATTGTTCAATGATATTCCATGACGAATCTGTTGACCCATCATCCACAAAGATGAGTTCAAAGCTTCTAGAGGGCAACGCTTGTTTTATTTGATCGACTAATTCGGGAAGTGATTCTTCTTCATTGTAAAGAGGAACTACAATACTAAGTTCTAAACCTTGATGTTCGGTAGCTAATTTCACAACAAACGACTTTATTGATTCTGAAATAAAAAACGTACTTTTACAGAGATTTAAAATACACTTTATATAGGCTATGAAAAAATTGTATTATTCAATGGGTGAGGTAAGTACACTAACCAATTTACCCCCACATGTGTTAAGAAATTGGGAAAAAACATACCAAGAGCTTAAGCCAAAAAAAAATAGTGCGGGAAATCGTGCCTACACCGACGAAGATGTAGCACTTATTTTCAAGATCAAAGAGTTGGTTGAAGACCAAAAGTTTACTAGTGATGGAGTAAAAAAAGTCTTAAAAAACATGGAACCAACACAAGGTCTACCTACTCAATCAGCCCTTACCCCTGAGATGCGAAAAGATTTAACGGAAGTCAGAATTTTTATGACACAACTTCTTCAAAAGCTTTAGTGCGCTGTGATAGAATAAGTACAAAAATAAAAATGACAGACAAAAGTAAAGCCACTCCGAGCAGGTGAAGCACCTGCAACACTCCAGGCATATCTAACCATTGAAGGCCTATCCCTATCATAACTTGAGATATAACCCCAAAAGGAATGGCATAACCAAGCAGAATAAACCCTTTTGTGCCACTGTACCTTCTTCCTGTTAAATTCTTTGAAAACCTATAAACACGATAAGAAAGTAGCGCTATCGTGATAATTAAAAGCCAAGAGAAACTTCTATGAATTTTATAGATTAATCCTAATTGCTCAATCCAAAGACTTCGATCGGTCAAATCCATCCCCATTTTCACCACATCAATAGACTCACGAACCTGGGTTCCAAGTACCATTTGTATTATGCTTAACACACCAATACCGATGCCTAATTGTAAGAATAGTTGTTTTGATTTTTTACTCATCTGTAATTCAACAAAATCTTCTTTTGACTTAAAACTCGCATATAACAATACACCTACGATAATCATAGCCAGTAGCATATGCAGGGTAATTATACCTGACGCCAGCCCAGAGCGAACCACTTGCCCTCCAAGCCATGCTTGAAATAATACTAGAATCAATGCAAGTAATGAAGATATCGTAACACTAGGCTTAGATCTCCGATATCTTAGGGAGGTTAAAAAATTAGCAGCGATAAAAAACCCAACCAATACCCCAATTAGCCTATTCACATACTCGGTCCATGTTTTGAATGCATTAAAACTGTCTGCATCAAACCCTGAAGGCAAATCTGACACATGCATAGGAGGTATCCATAACCCATAGCACTTTGGCCAATCAGGGCAGCCTAATCCAGCGCCCGCAGCTCGGACTATCCCTCCCACCATAATTAGAAATAGAGTAGCTGCTATGGTGCTTAAAGCAGTTTTTTGATAGAGATTTAATTTCATCTTTAGGAGGTTCTTTTTACCTACAATTAAATCGATTATTCGTTATTTTTATACTTTAAAATTACACTTATGAACGCATATTTGCTTGAATATCATCGAAAATAAGTTATCCTTCCAAAACAGCCTTCGCGCTAAACTATCCGATTACTATATACTGACTAAGCCCGGCATCACACTGACCGTACTAATAAGTATGTTAATGGGTTTTTTGATGGCAAGTGTTGTGGTTAGAGGGGCCATTGATTGGGTCTTAATGTTTCATGCAACCATAGGTACCTATCTCATTGCAGGAGGTACAGCCGCACACAATCAATTTTTAGAAAGAGGCCTTGACGGATTAATGAACAGAACTAAGGCACGTCCATTGCCGACCCAGCGAATTTCAGCCGTTGAAGGTAAACTATTTTCAGTCAGCTTAATCATTGTTGGCTTAGGGTATCTAGTGTGGTTTACCCACCATGTTGCGGGAGCTGTTTCGTTAGCAACTACGCTCATTTACTTGGGATTATATACCCCAATGAAGCAAAAGACAGCATTTAATATCGTTGTAGGGGCGGTTCCAGGGGCTTTACCTCCAGTTGGAGGATGGGCTGCAGTAACAGGGACCATTATCGATCCTGGGATGTGGATATTATTTGCCATCGTTTTTTTCTGGCAAATACCTCATGTTATGGCCATCGCTTGGGTCTGTAAGGATGATTACTCTGGGGCTGGTTTTAAAATGCTTCCTAAGGGTGATCACAATGGGTTAAAAACCTCTATTTATGCCCTTCTCTGCATACTAATTTTATTTGGGGTCAATTATTCATTGTATGCCCTCGGCTTAGCACATGCCTTGTTTTTGATAAGTAGCATCCCCATAGGTCTATTTTTTCTTTTTTTTGGACTACGTTTCATCCAATCAAGATCTCATAAAACAGCACGGGCACTCATGTTTGCCTCTATTGCCTATCTACCTCTTATTTGGCTTGTTTTGAGCATCGATGTTCTAATTTACTAATCCCAAATTCTCAAAGAATTACCCTATGCATTATTACCGGGTTCGTGACATTGCCGATACACTAAAGGATAGTTTTGATTATCTAATAGCACATGGTAAACATTTATTGGGTATTTGGAGCCTGTTTGCAGCCCCACTTATCTTACTACATCATTTTTTGTTATCTAAACTGCCTCTTGAAGAAATACTGCAACAATTTGAATCAGAAGAATTACTGCTTGGGTTCAACGGACTATACGCAATTGATTCGATGATGGGACCCATGTACCCATTAGTCATAATTTCCGCTATTCTAAGTCAAGCAACCTCTATAGTAATAATACTTGAACACATCAAATCCACCAAGAACGCGGTACCTTTAAACCCGGATGATATCCCCTCATTATTCCCTAAAATTTTGGGATTCAGTGTACTTTACTTTTCGGTTTCCATGATTTTAGGTCTTTCAATGCTCTTCTTTTTCTTTCCATTTTTGTTCATGGGAACAAAATTAGCCGTCAGTTTTCAGAGTTACATTATCGGAGAAAAATCACTGGTAGAAAGCTTGGTTCATAGCTGGAACATAACTACCTACCAAGCATGGCCAACTTTTGGGCTTCTGATTATTCTACTTCTTCTGATTGTTATGATTAGCTCATTAATTCAAATACCTGCTGAATTAATTCGAATAGGTTTAGAAAGGATGTCATGGATGGCCAGTGATGTAGGTGTATTTATTTCTACATTAATCAGTGGCTTGTTCAATGTTTTAACCGCTATCACAACTATAGTATTTCAGACCGTATTGAGTTTTCATTTTTTCAATCTAAGCGCTAGATACTCTAGTGAGATTACTACAACACCCACAGAGTAGCATTTGGTTACGCTAACATCTTTGTGAATTCAGTACGTGTATAGCGTATTGACCAATTATTTATAACCGATTAGACTGTTAAATAAAGACCTACTTAAACACAAGTCTAGTTATATAATCCCCGATTAAAACAAACGAGGGAATAAGCTAGGATTAATTTCCTGCATAATTCCATAAGCTGCATTGAAAATATCCTCAGCATTTGGTTTGCTAAAGTAATCCCCGTCGGAAGAGTAAGCGGGGCGATGGGCTTTCGCTGACAAGCAAACAGGAGCGGCATCCAACAAATAAAACCCATTTTGCTGCTGTAATACCTTCTGAAGTATGTAAGCGGAGGCTCCCCCAGGTACATCTTCATCGACGATGAGTAGTTTATTGGTCTTACTGAGTGATGTCCGAATAAGTCCGTTTATGTCAAATGGCAACAAGGTACGGATATCAATCAAATCTACTCCAATACCAATTTCATTTAGGTCGGAGACAACCCCTTTGGCAATATTAAGTGTTGATCCATAAGAAACTAACGTTAGATCATTACCTTCGTTGAGTAAGCTTGGTATGCCTAATGGGATAGTGAATTCACCAAGATTATTTGGTAAGTCTTCCTTTAACCGGTACCCATTTAGGGGCTCTATCATGATGGCTGGATCATCCCCTTTAAGTAAGGTGTTATACATTCCAGCCGCTTCGGTTAGGTTTCTAGGTACACACAGATGAACGCCCCGTAAACTTCCAAGTAGTGTCGACATGGGGGAACCCGAGTGCCAAATACCCTCTAATCGGTGTCCGCGTGTTCGTATAATCACGGGTGATGCTTGTCCGCCTTTGGTCCGGTACCTAAGACTAGCTAAGTCATCGGAAAGTACAAACAAAGCATAAAAAATATAATCCAGATACTGAATTTCAGGAATAGGACGAAGACCTCGAATAGCCATCCCAATTCCCTGACCAATGATGGTTGCCTCTCGAATACCTGTATCCATTATGCGAGAGCTGCCGAACTCTTCCTGTAATCCTTCAAGTCCCTTATTAACATCACCTAGTGCTCCCACATCTTCACCAAAGGTGAGAAGTTCAGGATATTTCTTGAATAACGCTCTAAAGTTATCCCTGATTACAATTCGGCCATCCACTTTAACAGGTTTAGTATCATAGCTCGGAGCAATAGGCTCTACATGTAATGGAGAATAAGGCGTTTCACTATATAAGTGAGAATGATAGCGGTCTTGAGTGGTTATTTTAAGATTCTCTAACCATTCAACCAACTGTTTTTTTGCCTCCGATTCATCAGAACCAAGAGTTCGTAAGGCTTTATGAATGCTCGATACAATATCCTTTCGAATTGGGTTTGGGGTAGATTTCAAGCGCCGCATAATAGCATCAATGGATTTTGATGTATTGGTTTGAGAATGCGGCAACTCCCCTTTCAAAGAGCGCATTAATGATAACACGTAATCACGTTCCTGCTTAATAGGACCAATATACTCCTGCCATGCCAATTGCTTAGCTGCCAACACCTCTTGCTGAGCCTCAGATTCTAAAACATCAAGCTCAGATTCCGTTGCAATTTTTTTGGCTAAAATCCATTTCCTAAATTGCTGAAGGCAACAATACTCACTTTCCCATTCAAGACGTTCCTTGCTTTTATATCTCTCATGAGAGCCAGAACTAGAATGCCCCAAAGGCTGGGTGAGCTCTTCTACATGAATGAGTACAGGTACATGCTCAGATCGAGCCAGTTCAGATGCTCTGGTATAGGTTGCAATTAAATCTTCATAATCCCAGCCTTTAACCTTTATTATTTCTACCCCACTGGTTAATTGATCTCTCTGCATCCCACTTAACGCTTCAGAAATACTTTCTTTGGTGGTCTGAAACTTTTTAGGAACACTAATTCCATATCCATCGTCCCAAACAGAAATAACAGCGGGGGCTTGTAAGACTCCTAAGGTATTCATGGTTTCCCAAAATACACCCTCAGATGTACTGGCATCCCCTATAGTTCCAAACACAACTTCATTACCTTTGTCGGAAAATTTCTTCCATTTTCCAGATTGAAGCTTTTTGTGACTCCGATAAATTTTAGAAGCTTGGGCCAGACCAGCAATACGCGCCATTTGCCCAGCTGTCGGTGAAATTCCAGATACTGAATTTTTCCTACTCACTTGGTCTACCCAATCCCCAGCTTCATCTAATAACCGTGAACCAAAATGAGAATTCATTTGTCTTCCAGCTGAGAATGGGTCTGCCTGAATGTCGGGATGTGCATACAATTGGGCAAAAAATTGAGGCAATGTGGCTTCACCAATAGCAAACATAAAGGTTTGGTCACGGTAGTACCCACTTCGAAAGTCACCATTTTTAAAAACCTTCGCCATCGCTAACTGGGGCAACTCTTTCCCATCCCCAAATATTCCGAACTTAGCTTTACCCGAAAGCACTTCTTTTCTACCCAAAATGGACGCATGTCGACTAAGCCATCCTAAGCGGTAATCCTTTAGGATATTCTCTTTCCTTTCTTTGGAAAAACGCGTTCGCTTTTTTTGGGTTGAAACTTCAGACATTTATATATAGAACAGATTTACGCACAGTTATTAAAAAAAACTCTTGATACCCTATTAATTAGATGTATAATATAATGCACTCTTACCTCCCAAAAAAGTATTTCAGATTACTAATCTGTAAATGCATTACATAAAGTAACTTAACTTACAATAATGTAATGATTAGTATCAAGCTATTCAGTAAAACCACCACGGGTCATCTTCATGGGATCTAATGCTGCATCCAAGTCCTGATCAGATAGATCCGTCATTTCCTTAGCAACTTCTTTCAAGGCACGACCCTCAGCATATGCTTTTTTGGCAATTTTAGCGGCTAAATCATACCCAATAATAGGATTGAGTGCCGTTACTAAAATTGGGTTTTTACCTACTTTATCGGCTATAATATCTTCCCGAATGGTTAATCGGGAAACCGACCTATCGGCCAAATTGTTTGCTGCATTTGCTAACAGCTCGATTGACTCAAGAAGGTTATGAGCTACTACCGGTAGCATGACATTCAACTCGAAGTTTCCTGATTGACCTGCCACAGAAACGGTGAGATCATTTCCCATAACCTGCGCGCATACCATGGCTACAGATTCTTCAATGACTGGGTTTACCTTTCCTGGCATAATGGAAGAACCTGGTTGTAAAGCAGCCAATTGAATCTCCCCAAGACCACTGTTAGGTCCAGAATTCATCCAGCGTAAATCGTTGGCTATTTTCATCATCCCAACAGCAATTGTTTTTAGTTGAGCACTCATTTCTACAGGAGCATCGACTGTTGCTTGAGCTTCAAAGTGATTTTCAGCTTCTCTAAAGGATACCCCTGTTTGCTTAGAAACGTTTTTTGCAAATTCAGCTCCAAAGTTCGGGTGGGTATTTATCCCAGTGCCCACGGCCGTTCCACCTTGAGGTAATTCGGATAAGCGCACCTTGGCATCCTGAATTCGGTCTACTCCTAAACGCAGTTGTCTAGCGTAGCCCCCAAATTGCTGAGCAATGGTTATCGGCATTGCATCCATTAAATGGGTCCTTCCCGTTTTTACGACATGCTCGTATTCAGAGCCTTTGTGCTCAAAGGTCATAGCTAAATGTTGTAATGCGGGTATTAGCTTATCCTTTAATTCAATGACCGCCGCAATTCTAATGGCGGTGGGAATTACATCGTTTGAACTTTGCCCAAAATTTACATGATCATTGGGGTGAACAGGAATCTGAAGGTTAGGGAAAGACTCATTCGCCAATCTAGCTACAACCTCATTGGTATTCATATTGCTCGATGTTCCTGAACCCGTTTGAAAAATGTCTACTATAAATTCCGCATCGTGGTCACCATCAATAATTTGTTGCGCCGCTTCCTGAATTGCCTCAGATATCCCAACGTCCAACTTTCCCAAATCGGCATTTGCTAGTGCTGCATTTTTCTTGATAATACCTAAAGCCTTTATAAATGCCCTAGTAAATCGAATTCCGCTTATAGGGAAGTTGTCGCTTGCCCTTTGTGTTTGAGCTCCATATTTAGCGTTTTCGGGGACTTTTACTTCCCCCATGGAATCTTTTTCTATTCGATACATGATTTTTTTGAATGAAGTTCTACCCATTCCGAAGAATGAGTGGTTATCAGTAGCTATAATTTCTTTGCATACATTCTATATCGCTTGTCTATTCGGGCGCCTAAGCGTTGAGCGAGATGAATCATCTCTATGTTGTTGTCCAATACCCAACTTAGTTCCGATTCCACAAAATTTCGTTCGAGGGCGAACTCAATGGTTCTTTGATGGAAAAGAGCATCAATTCCCTTGCCTTGAAACTCAGGAAGAATACCCATCAATGCTGTTCGTATGCGATTAATTTTTCGTTTTCCCCATAAAAACTTGATGAACCCGAAGGGATATAAATTTCCATTCATTGTTCTGAAGACCTGATTTAAATCGGGTAGCGCTATAGAAAAGCCAACAGGTTTGCCGTCCCATTCCGCTATATGAGCAAAATCTTGATCCAGTATCATTTTAAATTCTTTAGCAAGCCCTTTAATTTCCTCTAGGCTTAGAGGTAAAAATCCCCAATTGTTTTTCCACGCCTCATTGTAAATGTCCCGGACTATCTTTACCTCCTCATCAATATTTTTGAGTGAAACAGGTCTAATTTGGATTTGGGGATATCGCCGCATAATCATGCTCTTCGCATTACGCATGCGATCGAAATCTACATTCGTTTGGTCAACTACAAAGGCTAATAAATCACGAACTCCATCATATCCGGCACTGAGGGCAAGTTTCTCATAATAAGGTTTAGAATAAGGCATCATGATGTAGGGAAACTTATCAAACCCATCGACTAAAAACCCTAACACATCCATCATTCCGGGATTAGTTGGCCCAAGAATTTCCTCAACTCCTTGCTCCCGCAACCAGTCTTCGGCTACACGAAATAACAAATCAGCGGTAGGCTGATGATCAATACATTCAAAAAAAGCAAAATGGCCTGTATTCAACCCATGCTGCTTGTTGAAACGATTATCCAATACAGCTGCAATTCTTCCTGCCGGTTTATCGTCGTAGTGAGCCAAGAACATGGCCATTTTAGCCTGCTTAAAGAAAGGATTTTTCTGTTTATCGATTAACTTGTGCTGTTCTTGACGCAGTGGTGGAACAAAAAAGCCATCGGTCGCATAATGTGTGTACAGAAATTCAACAAATTCCTTCTTTTCGGTTTCTGTACTTACAAAGGTTACACTACTTGCAGCCATGCTCACCTTAGGAAACTAGAGAATTACCATTTTGATCAATAATTCCGTGTTTCAACCCAACTTTTCTAAACGCCTCAAGTATTCTATCCAAATGCTCATCGGTGTGTGAGGCCATATAACTGGTTCGAAGAAGTGATTGACCTTGTGGAACAGCGGGCGGAATAACCGCATTCGTGTATACACCAGCTTCAAAAAGATCTTTCCAAAACTGGAAACAAAGCATCATCTCGCCAATAACGATAGGGATAATTGGAGTTTGTGAAGTCCAAACGTTAAAGCCTAAATTACGCAACTCGGCACGCATATAAGTGGAAATTTCATGCAATCTAGTTAATCTCCAAGGCTCCTCAGCCATAATATCCATTGCTTTCAATACTGTGGCAACATTTGCGGGAGGCATCGAGGCACTAAAAATGTGTGCAGGTGAGTGATGCCGAATATATTCTATTACTTCTCTTTGACCTACTAGGAACCCCCCTAAGGAGGCAAAGGATTTCGAAAATGTTCCACTTATTAGGTCTACTTCTTCTAGTAACCCAAAAGTTGAAGCCGAGCCACGCCCCCCGCCTCCGATCACTCCTACCGCGTGAGCATCATCCAGGTATAACCGAGCCCCAAACTCTTTTGCTAAAGCCACTAACTCCGGTATTTTCGCTAGGGTGCCAGACATAGAAAACACCCCATCACTTATAATGATCTTACCTGCTTCAGGATCAGCTTTTTCTAAAAGTCTTCGCAAATGATCCATGTCGTTATGATTGTAACGCATAGTTTTTGCAACCGAACACTGAGTACCGACTACTATACAAGCATGATTATCTTTATCGGAAAAAATAACATCATTTCTACCCGCAATGGTTTGGATAGATCCTTCATTTGTTTGATAACCTGTGCTAAACAACACACAAGATTCTTTATTCATAAAATCTGCAAGCCGTTCCTCTAGCTCAATATGAATATCGAGTGTTCCATTTAAATATCTTGAGCCCGTACAGCCCGTACCATACTTCACTATGGCCGCCTGAGCTGCCTCTATGGTTCTTTGATCATTGGTAAGACCCAAATAATTATTCGAGCCAGCCATAATAACTTCATTACCTTCTATTTCTACAATAGTGCCATCGGTAGCTTCTAAGGGTTTAAAATAGGGATACAAGCCTAAAGCTTTAACTTCGTCAGCTTTGGTAAATCCAAAGGCTTTGTCGAAAATATCTGACCGTACTAGAGGTTGTGTTTCAGCCATTAATTAAATATCAATTTCGTAGTAATTGTTGCAATATAATCAGTATAACCAAGCTATCAAATAAACGGTTCCTACAGCAATTCACGTTTAGGATGCAATCCACATTGGTTTATATCTGCGATAATATTCACTTTCAAATATGGATAAGAAGAGCTCATAGACACAGATGGTATGCTAACATATCATTCAGCCGTTATACGGCATTAACCTGAATAAGATACTGAATATATTGCTCCGCTACCTTATCCCACTGGAAATTTTCCCATACATATCTACACCCCATCAAAGACAAGGGCAATAACGAATCACTGCTAAGAAGTTGCTCTAATTCCACCACATATTCCTCTGGGCGTTCACTCTTCACTTTAAACCCGTTAACTCCTTGCTCTACTACATCTTTCATCCCCTCTAAATCCGAACAAAATACAGGGGTGAAATGAAGATTCGCCTCCAATAATACAATACCGAAGCCCTCCATATCTCCCTCAACTTTTACATTTGGCATCATAAACACATCTGCTGCGGTGTATGCTTTATGAACCCAATAATCCGATTTCCGGCCTACCACGTGCACGTGGATATTTTTCTGAGCCAACGTCTGAGCATTACGATGAACTGCATTTAAAATCGATTCCCGCTCTGGCCCATCGCCAACCAATAGATAATGACAAGGATGATTCAGCTGGGTAAGCACCTTCTCAATAAACCAAGCATGCCCTTTTCTAGGCACCTGTCGACCCACCGAAAGTAGAACGGGTTTATCCAACAGGTTCATGTTAATGTGTTCGCCAAATTCCTTTTTTGCTGCCCTTTTTAGAACTTTTATTTCTTCTATAGCTTCGGTTGGTTCCAAGTCAAGAAGTTGTTCAATATGCGCCGGATTCATGTAATCCGCATCTATTGGCAACAAATCTTGAATTTGAATTCCATTGGGGAGTGCTACTCCTTTTTCTGGGTCCATTCCACGATCAATGCAAGCTTGCCTAGTTGCCTGCGATACTGAAATTACTCCATCCAAGGCCTCCAATACCTTACTGACGTGTTTTTGATACCACCCATAAGGCATTGTTACATCCTGACCATGATTTATAGTGACCATCGGTATAGATACCTTGCCATTAAACCATCTAGCCATACTTGCCGTAACCATAGAGGAAAACAAGATTACATCCGGTTTAAACCTACCAACAACTTGTGGTAATCGCCGTCGTAGCTTCAATAAAAATAATAGCGTTCTCCATTCAATACCTTTCCACGGTGCTTTTTGTATGATTGTCTGAATTTCCACTCTAGGATGGTCCTCAAAAGCTTGAACCAGCTGCATACTAACGCGCTGCATTCCTCCCATGTTCTCGAGTGGGGCTTCATCTGGAGGATGAGAATGTGAAATGTATAGGACCTTTAGTGATGATTGGGACATAAATCGTATCTGCTAAGGACCTATTAATTGAGGTCTGCTTGAAAATTAGACATCACTATTCGATAATCAGTAACCAATTCCTCATTTATGTGATTCCACTGGTAGTTTAATGCAAGCTCGCGTGAGCGCCTTCCCATGTTTTGTAAAGCAGTTGAATCTGAAATCATTTGCTCTAGTTTTTCGGTAAAATCATCGACATCTCCTGACCTAGCAAGTCGACCATTTTCTCCCTCTACTACTAAGGATGATGAGCCTATTGCATTTGCAACTAGACAAGGGACTCCGCTAGCCATTGCTTCTAAGGTTACGTTACCGAACGTTTCGGTGTAGGAAGGGAATAAGAATAAATCAGAGCTAGCGTAGGCACGAGCTAAATCTTCACCTGAACAAAAACCGGTAAAAACTCCATTAGGTAATTTTTTTTGAGCCTCGGGCCTTGCTGCTCCGTCCCCCACCACTAATGCTCTTACCTTTGGATTTCGTTGTTGCATTCGTTGGACACTTTCTATGTAGGTGCCCAATTCTTTTTCCCAAACTAAGCGAGAAACAAAACTCACCACAATCTCATCTTCTGCGAAACCCATTTTTTTCCGCCACTCAGGATCCCTTTTTTCGGGGTTAAAGAGTTTGGTGTCTATTCCTCTTGCCCAAATTTTCATATCACCAGTGATACCCTCAACTCCTAGCTCATCAATCATGGATTGACTAGGAACATACACTCGTTGACATTGGGGATAAAACCATTGCATCATCTTCTTAAAAGGCCATTTGACCGGACCTAAAAAGAATTTGTAATAGTCTACATAGCTCAGGAAATGAGTGTGATACGAACTTACAACAGGTAAATCATGCTTTTTTGCCCACTTTAATGCCCCTATCCCAAGCCCATCGGGAGTAGCTATATGTATGAGAGAAGGCTGAAAAGCCGCTAACTCTTGCCGGAACTTATGAGGAAAATGTGTGGCTACTCGGTATTCCTTTCTACCGGGCACGGGCATAGAAATTGAAGGAGTGACCCTCAAGGTGCCTTTGTGAGGGTTTATTGCCGGATCTGGTCCACTTGGAGCAAAGATAAGTACAGGAATATTTTGCTGTTCTAAGTACTGAACCAATCGATTCAATGTTAGTGCTACACCATCTCTAATATGGTTATAATTACCGGTGAATAGGGCTACTCTTAGTTCGCTCATTTAAATAATCAACAGATTTGATAACACGTTCACTGCCTATTCGCTCAAATAAGAATAAAAAAGCAATCGGCTTCTTTGTATTTTAGTTGTTGTTAGCTGATAAATAAGCAAGGGAATTTTACTCAAGATTACCTATGGTAGAATCTTCAGATCCTATTTAATCACCAATCAACCTGTAAATATACGCATTTATGAAAGCCTTTGTTACTGGTGGAACTGGTTTTGTTGGAAGTCATCTAGTTGAGCACTTATTAAAGTTGCCGGAGTGTGATGAAGTTCGCGTCTTGGTCAGGAATAAAGAAAAATGGCTAAAGGGGCTTGACTATACTCCGGTTAAATCCACATTGGAAAACCTAGAACCCATTAAAGAAGAGCTAAAGGGGGTTAACGTACTCATTCATGGGGCGGCTATTCTGCATGCACCAAGCTATTCTGATTTTTTTAAAGCGAATATAGAGGCCACCAAGAATTTGATAGAACTTGCGGTTGAATCTGGGGTATCCAACATTATTATACTTTCCTCCCTCGCCGCCGCCGGTCCCTCTAGCCAAACCCCTCTCACAGAAAAAGCTCCATTGTCCCCCATCAGCGCATACGGTCGTTCCAAAAAACAGATGGAAGAAGAAATCCATCGACTCTATGCGGAGAAAAACTGGGCCAACCACCCCACCTTAAGCATTAAAATTATACGCCCCCCGGCCGTTTACGGACCTAGAGAAACCGATATCTATGGATTATTTAAAGCCCTTAATTACCGAGTGGCACC
>CALKOA010000096.1 GCA_938091655.1 uncultured Balneolaceae bacterium
CATCATGCCCTATGACCCTGTGACAGGGTACGATAATGGCAATAGGATTTCTTCCATTAGCACTTCCAACAGCTTGCATTGCTTTAGGACGGTTAATCTGCTGTGCAAGTAATTTATACGATGTAGTTGTACCATATGGGATTTCTTGTAATGCACTCCATACCCTAGATTCAAACTCAGAACCATCTAAAAACAATGGAATATTGAAAGAAGTCCTAGTTCCATTAAAATATTCTGTTAATTGTGTTTTAGTCCATTCGGTTATTTGGTCAGGATCTTCAGGTCCGCTATGTTCTTGGAAATGAACATGATACAGCTGTTTACCATTGGAAAGTAATCTCAGAAAACCTACGCTTGTTTCTAAATAAGATTGATAAATCATTTTTTTTAAAAATTTATGTAACAAATCGTGTAAAAATGCATCCTTATAAGTGACATGTACTACACTTATTGTGTAGGCTATGTTGTTTTTTCTTTTAAGCTAGGGGCTGAAAATCCTAGTTTTTCTTCTTAAAAGTAATAACGGTACATAATATTTGCGCTGATACCTAATTCAGTAGCTAGGTTTTTAATCCGTGAAAGGTGGTTATAGTAACTCACGTTTAGTAGGTTATCTACGCGTAAACGAATGATATGAAGGCCGTTTAATCGCTTCGATTTATTTCCCATCCACTCATGTTGCATGTACACATCGACTAGTGAATAGGATGAAGTTGGTAATTCAAAATTTCCGATTCGAGTTTGTTCTGCAGAATAGTGATAAGAGACACCGGTTGATGTTGACCCGTTCCTATAGCTAAGTCTGCTCTTCATAGTAAAAGGTGGGGTGTAAGGCATGGGGGCCCATTGTAATTCGTTTGCTTCTTTTATATCAGCTTTAAGATAGTGAGTGGTTAGATCAAAAAAGAAATGCTGTCTTAATTGAAACCGTATTTCGCTTTCAATACCATACATTCTGGCTTTTACTCCACTAAATTGGTAGTTAAATAAGGTTGGATACTTATTATTTTTTACTCCTGTGTTAACCGCAAAATTATAGTTTCCGAATCCATTATGGTAGCCGATTACATTAAATTCTAAATTGGGAAGACTAAGATTATATCCTATTTCTTTGGCCAAAGCTCTTTCTGGATTTAAATTGGGATTACCGATTTCGAAAGAATAGGATGCGAGGTGCGGCCCCTCTGAATATAATTCTTCTAAGGAAGGAGCTCGAAAGGAATGCAAGAACATTGCTTGTAAGCTATGATTTGAACTAAGGGCCCAATTCATACTAAACGAACTAGAATAAGCCAGATATTCTTTTTCTTGAATATAGCCAATTATTGAGTTTGGGTGATCATTATCGGGAGTTCGATACGCAAAATCTAGCCTACCGCCCCACTCCACATGTAGTTTCTCCCAATCCGTAGTTTCTATCCAGTACAACCCAATATCCACTGATTCTGAATTAGGGGTATTAGCTCCATTTACTGCGTAGTCTTGATGCTGGAGACTAAACCCAATACTCCCTTTTTGAAGAAAAGAAACCCGTTCATGCATAGCATGCACCTGAAAGCTTTGTGTAACTAGCCCAAATTCGGACCCTACGATCGTCGGGCTCTCGTACTCGATATGTGAATATTGGTTCATGGAACCTTGGACCTGAATAGAGGTAAAAGCAGTTGATTGCAGTAAAATTTCAGAACTAAGATTCAATTGGGTATTATTCATATCTATATCCACTCCTTCTGAATGCCCATCTGGATTTGGTGGAATACCATAGGATGATTGTAAAGCATTACCAGATATCCCAATATATCCCCATTTGGTAATATGACTTATGCCAAAACTTCCACGGTCACTGTTGTTGAAACTATTTAATATAGGTCCATTAGGACTACGCATATCATCGAATCGGTAGGCTTGTGCATCAAGGCTGAATACCATCGATTTTGAAGGAATAGGAACTCGTTGTTCGATACCCATAGAGGCGCCGGGTGTACCACTCACTCCCATAAAACTAAAACTACCACTGAACTTATTGGGTATTGAGGTAGGTATTGAATTTTTAACTACATTGATGATGCCACCTACGGCATTTGCTCCGTAGCGTAAGGCAGCAGGGCCTCGTGCAATTTGAATCTCTTCAGCTGAACTAGCATCAATCGTAACAGCATGATCGGAGGACTGGGATGAAATATCAGATGAAGCAATTCCGTCCTGACGTATTTGAACTCGTTCATCCCCTAAACCTCTAATGACAGGTCTGGCAGTTGCTGTTCCATTGGTACGTTGACTAATTCCAGGTAGATTACTTATGGTTTCAGCTAATGTTGCACCTAGATTTTTCCGTAGATCGGTGCCATTTAATTTTTTTGAAACATGGGTGATTTTAGACCCAGTATATCCATCCTCACTTCCTTGTATTAGTACTGATTCCCCCGACAAGACCTCTGGTTCTAAGTAGATTTTTATAATGGGATCACTTTCTTGCCATAATGTATCGTTGGCGGCTATTGCTATTTGTATAGTTTTGCTTTTATACCCCAACCTATGAACACTCAAGTGAAAAACACCTCTTGGTATATTGGTTAATTCAAACATGCCTTCAACATTGGAAACGGCAGTTCTGTTGACTTCTTCAAGATGGATGTAGGCAAAGGGAATAGGTAAAGAGCTTTCCGAATCTAGGAGCAGTCCTTGTATACTATTATTTTCTATTTGTTCAACCGATAGATAAGTGGATAATATCGAACCAGCTGCATTAAGAGTAAAAGAATTCCCCATCCAACCAAAACCAACAATGGCTAGACTCATAAGCAGGCTAGGACATAGCCATAATCTACATATTCTTAACCGATTGATTTGCTCGGTTAGATGAGAAATTTTATGTAACATTGATTAGCCTCGAGTAAAACTATTCACTAACCGTGATAGGAATAGCTTGTGTGCTAAAATCCGAATGGCCACCATGCATTAATTTTAGCGTAAGGCTGGTGCTTCCAACCGCTTCCGCATTCAAATGAAATGCCCACTTACCATCTTCTTCATGTTGTTCGAAGTGGACTATTTCGTTGGTGCTAAATTCAGCTTGTAGTGAGTATTCCTCGTCTTCAGGTGTAAACTCATCTCCGTCTTCACTAACAAATAATATGCGAATTAAATCGGTTTCTTCGGCAACTTTCATAGAAAAGCTCCCGCTCAAAGTTCCGTTGGGTTGCTGTGAAATGACATTAGTCCCATTTAGTTTCAGTACAAAACCAGCGGGTTCCTCATGATCATCATCATCATGTGAGTCAACGGGGTTAGAGCAAGAAATACTAAATATAAGTACAAAAGTGGCTAGTAACGCCATAAAAGAACGTTCAATTAATCTATACATAATCGTTAAATTTGTTTTTTAAAGGGTAAAAGTAAAAACTGGATAAACGATTAGACTGGCGGAGCACGTCCTAAATGAAGATCGGTTGGGGTGGCGAGACATGTGCTTTCTGTAAAGGATGCAAAACAGATTAAAGCTACATGGATGTTTGTGGGCATCTCTACCCGTGAAATCAGCGCATTACCTCTAACTAACGTTATAGGGCAATAATCATCTGATTGAACATAATGCTCTTCATTTGCGTGTTCTAGACATGATAAACTTTCCTCATGATAGTGAATGATTGATCCAAATAATGAAAGACCAATTAAGCACAAGAAAGTGATATGTAAAGACTTTTTAATCATAGCTAAGTTCAGCAGATTTGCCTTAAGTAATATATATAATTAGAGCTATCATTTGTACAAATAATTAGGCTAGTACCACGAAATTTATGAAAAAATCTACACATATTCTATATACTCGTTGTGCATACTTCATTAAACCGATATAAACCAATGAGATATGTCATGAACTTGGATTGGATTATGTGTCTAGTTCACCATTTAGGGTTCCTTTGGCTCATTTAGCGGTAGCGCAAGCCGTATTAAAGCAAGCCCAAGAAAACTAGGAACTACGTGTTTTGATCATTTAAGAGTGATTCAAATAAAGCATATCATTACAAAAAAAGCCCCTGTTAGATAGCAGGGGCTTTGGTTTACTATGTTGAACTGAATAAGGATTAATTCATGATTTTGTCTTCATCAACAACCATGTGGTGCTCGCCATGGTATCCAATATCCATCCCTTCTAATTCTAGATCTTCATTTATTCTTCCACCACGTGTAATAAACTCAGATACTTTCCATACAATAGCGGTTGCAACACCGGAAAAAAGAATGACTATAATGACCGCTTTTGCTTGAATCCAAAGTTGTGCAGGGTTTCCATATAATAATCCTGCACCTCCATTTACGGCTGGGTTAGCAAATACACCCGTGAGTAGAGCGCCTGCTATACCAACTAACCCATGAATTCCAAACGCATCTAGTGTATCATCATGGTTTAGCATCGATTTTAGATGTACGACTCCCCAATACCCTACAATACCCGATAGAATACCAATGGCTAATGCACCGGAAACGTCCACAAAACCTGAGGCTGGAGTAATGCCAACTAAACCGGAAATAGCACCCGAGGCCATTCCAATTAGGGTAGGTTTTTTTACTATAAACCATTCAATGGTCAACCAAATTAATGCCCCTGCAGTAGCAGCAATATTGGTTACTAATAAGGCATTTGCTGCAATACCATCCGCAGCTAACTGACTACCACCGTTGAAACCAAACCAGCCAAACCAAAGCAAGGCCGAACCTAGCACCATAAACTTAATGGAGGAGGGCTTACGTACTTCCTCCATTCCATGGCCTTTTCTCTTTCCAACCAAATAGGAGAGGACTAAACCGGCTATCCCCGCATTAATGTGTATTACGGTTCCTCCTGCAAAATCCATCTCTCCAGCGTTACTTAAAAATCCTCCACCCCAAACCCAATGTGCGACGGGCGCATACACAGCTAAAACCCAAAGAATAGAAAAAATACCCCAGGTAGAAAAACGCACCCTTTCAATAACAGAGCCACTAACAATAGCAACAGCAATTGCGGCAAAAGTGCCTTGGAACACGACAAAAAGTAAGGTTGGTATACTACCGCTAACATCATTTACACCTATGTCAGCTAAGAGAAAATGGCTGAAATCTCCTATCCAATCATTACCAACACCAAAGGCAAGAGAATATCCTGCAATTACCCAGACAATGGTACCCGTACAAAAAGCCATATATGACATTCCAATCGTATTGAGCACATGTTTATTTTGAGTTAATCCACCATAAAAAAGAGCTAAACCAGCAGGGGTCATAAGCATGACTAATGCAGTAGCAATAAGCATCCAGGCAGTATCGCCTGTATCTATAGATGCGACTTCTTGAGCAAATGCGTTTGTTGTACTTAAGGCCAAGCCTATAAATGTACTTATCAGGTATTTCATAAATAAATCAATTGAGTTAGTGTTTAAAACAAAAGACTGAATAATTAGCCTTTCTTTAACCTTTATTATTCATGAATAATACGGAATGAATCCTAAAAATACATGTATATTGGTGTACTTAGTTTAAATATATAAGGTAAAATCCATGGAAGGGCTTTTTTAGTTCCATAGAATTGATTGTCTCTTAACAAATAAAAGAAATCAGTACTTTTAGCAGAAAGTAATTAGGATATTGAGCAAGAAATACTGTTTATTTATTGAGATTTTGGATTTCCCGTAATTTATTGAGAGCACGTGACTTTAAATTTTCAAACTCATTCTCTTTGATATTTGAACGTGTGTATTCTAAATGTAACCATATAATATAGGTCGCCACGACATCTTCGTAACAATAATTCTCAATATCTTTGAAATCACCCCTTAAGTATTGCTCATAGACCACATTTCCTTCTGATACTTGCTTAAAAGGTATGTTTATAAGCATTCCTAAATGTTTCAATTTAGGCCAAGCGCTTGCTCCGTAATTGCTGAATTCATCTACTAAATCCACATTATTGGCGCTAAATCTGTATTTTATTTCTCTATGGCTAAGTCTAGGAGGCATCTGCAGATTGAATTTTAAAGCTCGATACTCTATAACGGGTAAATCAAAACCTCTACCATTATGATGAATCAAGTTGAAATCTTTGTAGGTCAGTAATTCTTGAAATAATTTGATTAGCCCCTCTTTTTCATCCTCCCCTGACCAGGCCTCTTTTTGCTTAGGCTGGCCTTTTGCGTCTACCCAAAGTCCTACCCAAGAGACAATTTTATGGAACATAGGGGGTAAAAAGCCCGAAGCTCCACGTCCTACTCTTTTCGCAGCTATGTCAATACAATCTTGGTCGCTTAGGTCCTCCAGAGTAGGTATCATTTCTTCATTACTCCAGTCATCAGCCGTCAAAGGTTCCTGATCCAGCATTGACCTAATTAATGCTACATCTGGCACTGTTTCTAAATCAAATATAAAATACATAAACTCATTAGGGTTGATGATATGGTTAGCTTAGCTTCGTTCTCCACGAAGATTCTCTTGGAATCCTTGTGCTATCTGAAGGTTAGACTCATCGTTAGCATGATGAGCTGAAATTAGCCACATCATTTTGGTAACACTTGCCTCTAATGTCATATCACCCGATGACAGCACGCCGAAGTCTAGCGCGGTCCTTCCCGCAGAATAATTCTTTAGATTTACCGCATCATGATTTGCCTGTGATGTAATGACGGTAATTAGATCCATATCCTTACAACGATGTAGAAAAGGAATCCATGAATATTCGCCTTTTACTGGGAAATTACCGCTACCATATGCTCTGATAATAAGAGCATCAATATTTTCTAATGCAATTGATTCGAGTTGATTGGTTTGGAAGCCTGGATGAATCGTCAAGATTAGTATGTTTCCGCTGAACCCTGAACAAAACCTTGGTCCTTTAGTTGAAAATTCAGGGGATGTGACCAGCCAGTTTTTTTTATGGAAATCGATATCTAAACCAATATCTGCTAAACTAGGGTAATTTGGAGTTGCAAAAGCATCAAAATCACCAATACTCATTTTGGTAGCACGATTACCTCTATAAACATGGTCATTGAAGCAAATGGCTACTTCTGGCAAATCTGAAGTGGCAATTTCGACTGAATTAATCAAATTACGTTGTGCATCGCTTCTAATTCTGCTAAGTGGAACTTGACTACCCGTCAAAATAACAGGTTTGTCTAAACCATCTATTCCAAAACTAAGAGCTGAGGCCGTATACGCCATCGTATCGGTTCCGTGTAAGATAACAAATCCATCGTACTGAGAATATCTCTGCTCAATCAGTTTAAGTAAAGAATCCCAATGATGTGGATGTAAATCAGAACTATCTTCAAATAAAAGCGGCTCGACATCTATATCTGCAATTACACTTAAGGAAGGTATTTGCTTGTACAATTGGTCTGACCAACGATCAGGATCTAGGATAACACCATCTAGTTGGGCTTGCATTGCAATAGTTCCACCAGTTTGAATAAGCAGTACTCTTTTCATTATCGGATGAACTTCGCCTTCATATTATCGTTTCTGCTTGTGTTGAAGGAAGGAATCAAAATTCTTAACTCCAGCGGGTACATTATGATAGGCATAAGGTTCTCCGTAGGTGCACCCACCTAAATGACCAAAATATCGTGCTCTTGCTTCAAGTTGTTGAAAAAAGGATGGGTCTGAGATATACGTTTTTGGCTGATCATCACCAGATGGTGCATTGAATTGAGTGGTGAATGCAGCCATAGCCTTAACTTTGATGTCCCAAACATCGGTAATGTCTAATATGATTTGATAATCTATAGGTCGATCCTGCATGTAGTGAAAAACATGATGAGGTCGCCATACCTCTTGTTTTTCTTGACTTATTGGGTCGTTGGTCTCAATTTTAATGAGACCAGAATAAAATAGGGCATCTGCACATAGTTTAGTTGCCTTACCATGGTCTGGGTGACGATCTGATGGGGCTCCTATAAAGCAAATTGTGGGTCTTGTACTTCGAATTTCCTGGATAATTTTTTTTTGATTTGTGCGATTATTTTCGATTACAGAATCAGCTATTCTTAGATTATTTCTATAATGTAACCCGAAAATTTCACTGGACACTTTAGCCTCTTCATATCTTGATTCAATGGTCCCGCGAGAACCCATTTCACCCTCGGTTAAATCTACTATTCCAACTTTATAACCTTGTTTTATCATGCTAGCTATCATACCGCCACAGCCCAGTTCAGCATCATCGGGATGGGCAGCAAATACGAGTATATCTAAGTTTATCATATATAAGTTTGAGAGTTATTTATATTGGAACTTAATTATTCGATGTTCGTATACCGAACTTTGTATGATTTAGGATAAATATATCATTTATAACACAATATAATGAAGTTCATTAGCAGCATACAGGAAGGGCTTAAAATTGCTCTTCATGCACTTAAAACCAATAAGTTGAGGGCATTTTTAACTACTCTTTGTATCATTATAGGGATAACTATGGTAACAGTGGTAGATACGGTGACTACAGGGATGGACAAAACCTTTGATAATAGTATGGCGATGTTAGGGCAAAATGTGGTTTATATAGAAAAATGGCCATGGGATGGAGATGGCGTTAAATGGTGGGAAATAATGAACCGCAAAGAAATGGAAGTAGAGTATGCTGAATTTATCGAGAGTAGAAGTCGTTATACCTCTACTGTCGCGGTTTCTGCAAATCGTAGCACGACTATACGTTATAAAGATAATTCTGCCGAAGGGGTAGGCTTGCAAGGCAGTACTCATAACTTTCTTGATATTCAAGGTCTTGATATGGATTCTGGAAGAATGTTCACGGAGTCTGAAGTGCGTTCTCGCTCCAACGTGGTGATACTTGGTCAATCATTGGTTTCCGCATTATTTGAGCAGGAAAATCCAGAGGGTAAGACAGTGCGAATTGGCGGGCAAAAGTTTACTGTGATTGGGGTGCTCACTAAGCAAGGTAGTTTTTTGGGATTAGGTGATTCAGATAATCGTGTCATTATACCAATTACCTCCTATGAAAAGATTTATGGTCTTAAATACGGTCTGCAACTTAGTATTAAGTTCCCAGATCAGACAGCCTTAGAAGAAGGAAAATACGAGGTAGAAGGATTAATGCGACAAGTACGTCAATTAGAGGCAACTGAGGAAAATGACTTCGCTATGAATGAGCCAGATACTTTTAAAGAACAATTAGCTGGGATTAAAAATGGGATTTACATGGGTGGATTTTTATTGGTTGGCCTCTCATTGTTAATTGGGGGTATCGGCATAATGAATATAATGTTCGTGTCGGTAAAAGAGCGAACCAAAGAAATTGGTATTAGAAAAGCAGTAGGAGCTAAATCTTGGGAAATTTTAGCTCAATTTCTAATTGAGGCAATCGTTTTATCTTTGTTAGGTGGGATCATCGGCGTACTAATAGCGGCTGGATTTACCTTCATGATTGATCAGGTCTTCACTGCGCAAATGAACGTACAAGTGGTACTTTTGGCAGTAGGATTGTGTACTCTGGTAGGGGTGACATTTGGATTCATACCAGCCTATAAAGCAGCAAAATCTGACCCCATAGAATCATTACGATTCGAATAAACGCGAGGAACTCAACATTATGTTCAATCTGGAAATATTAGCTCAAGCTATAAAAGCGCTGTTTACAAATAAATTACGGTCCTCGTTAACTCTATTGGCTTTAGTTATTGGTGTTTTTTCTGTATTGGTATCCACGACTGCAGTGGCTGTTTTAGATAATTATTTTAAAGAGACCCTTAGTATAATGGGCAGTGATGTAATTACTGTAAGTAGATATCCTCAAATACAAATAGGTGGTGATACTTCAAAAAGAAATAGAAAAAGGTTGACATTTAATCAGGCAGAAGAATCTGAACAATTACTGAGATTTGCTAATAATATGAGTCCTAACGAAGACTTTAGT
>CALKOA010000097.1 GCA_938091655.1 uncultured Balneolaceae bacterium
ATGTGAGTCTATTAGCCGAATACCAGTCACAAGATATCCCAGTAGTATCGGTGTTCCTGTCTGGCCGCCCAATGTGGACCAATCCAGAAATTAACCACTCCGATGCTTTTGTGGCAGCTTGGTTGCCAGGCAGCGAAGGTGATGGTGTAGCCGATCTATTGTTCCAGGCAGATCCATCCTATGACTTCACTGGCTCTTTATCTTTCAGTTGGCCAGCTTCTGCTGTGGTATCTGAAAATTCAGAAACCTTATTTGAGTTGGGCTATGGTCTAGCTTATACCACTCAAGAACAAGTTTCAACCCTACCCGAAGTTTCTGGTCTAGAAAATACTGCCGTTGCTTCCACTGGGGTATTCTTTACCAAAGGGGCCGCAATTGCACCATGGAGCTTATGGCTAGATTCGGGTGAACTCGATAAACAAATTGCCAGCTATCCGACCTCAGTTGGGGGACTTATCGTAAGCAAAACCGACTATCAAGCCCAGGAGGATGCCCTCCGAATCAAATGGACCAAAACCAACGGAGATTACGTAAGAATATCGACGGCTTCTCCAACAAGCTTAGCAAGAGAATCAAATGGAGCCATGGAACTAAGCTTTAGTGCGAAATCCTTCAGTGGTATGGCTACCATTCAAGTTGGTCAATGCGACAAGAATGCCAACTGTGATGCCATCTTGCCCGTTGAACTAGATTCAGATTGGTATGAATTCAACGTAAGCCTTAGTTGTTTTGATGACCTAGGAGTTGACATGTCGGCTATAAGCTCAGCTTTTGTGATCAAATCCGAGTCAATGGCAGATATTGGGATAGCTAATATACGTTTGACATCAGATATTGATGCTCGGGCGAGTTGCGATGGACGTTAATCATTTAAAAATAAAAAATTAAACCCCAAAGTCTTAGGGATATCCCAATAGAAATGTTAATTTTTATACACTAAGTATTAATAACCAAATAAAAATACAATGAAACACTTGCTTTTACTATCCACTCTTATATTCATAGGTTGCGTATCTAATTCCGAACCGATGCTGGTTGATGAGCTAGAAGATGAAGCTATTCTAAGTCAAACATTAATCGAACAATCCCAAAATTTTCAACTTTCCTATATTAATAATGATTTTGAGGGTGCTAATGCTTTCATGAGCACAAATTTTGAAACAACAGTTTTCAATTCAAATGGGACTGATCTTATTGTCCAAACACAAGATAATATTGAAAACTCTGGTGATGGCTGGGACTTTGATGAATTTATCATGTCAAATCATTCTGTCACATTCGACGCTGATCAATCTACAGCTGTAGTTGTATTCAATACTGACGGTAGTATTAGTTTTGAAGGTGGGGAGCAAAATGTACCCTATGCAACAAGAGCTTCACAAACCTGGGTAAGAACAAGTATGGGGTGGAAAATTATGCACTCACATTGGTCACCTAGAAATGGAGCTTTAGGAGTACCTGTTGAAGAATGATCCAATTATTTGTGGTCATGAGAAATAACCTGGCGGTCTAATGACAGTCAGGTTTTTTATGTTTAAGTCAAAAAATACCGTTCACCTACATATTTCGGCGGTACTGTCCACCCACTTCATATAAAGCTCGAGAAATCTGCCCTAAGCTAGCCACCTTGACCGTCTCCATCAACTCGGAATAAATATTACCGTTTGTGCGGGCCACCTTCTTTAGTTGGTCTAGTGCTTCGTCCGAACGTTGCTTATTTCGCTCAAAAAACAAAGCCAATTGTGCTATTTGTTGCTGTTTTTCTTCTTCTGTGGACCGAATGAGTTTGGCAGTACCAGCTTCCTGTGCCTCATTATCACTCATGAACATGTTTACCCCAACAATTGGCAGTTCTCCTGAATGCTTCTTGGCTTCATAGTGCAAGCTCTCATCCTGAATTTTACCCCGTTGATACATGCTTTCCATGGCACCAAGTACTCCTCCTCTATCGGTTAATCGGTCAAATTCATGTAAAATAGCTTCCTCCACTAAATCGGTAAGCTCCTCAATAAAGTAAGACCCTTGATTTGGATTTTCGTTTTTTACTGTACCCAACTCTTTATTGATGATCAACTGTATTGCAAGGGCCCTTCGTACAGATTCCTCAGTAGGTGTTGTGATGGCCTCGTCATAGGCGTTAGTGTGGAGTGAATTGCAATTGTCATAAACCGCTAACAAAGCCTGTAAGGTCGTCCGAATATCATTAAACTGAATTTCTTTGGCATGTAGTGACCTTCCACTTGTCTGAATGTGATATTTGAGCTTTTGGGAGCGATCGTTAGCACCATATTTTTGTCTCATCGAAATAGCCCAAATTCGCCGAGCAACCCTACCAATCACCGCATATTCTGGATCTAATCCATTACTAAAGAAGAAGGATAGATTATGAGCGAAATCATCAATTTTGAGCCCCCGGGCTAAATAATACTCCACATAAGTAAAGCCATTGGCCAGAGTGAAGGCTGCTTGGGTAATAGGATTAGCACCAGCCTCTGCGATATGATAACCAGAAATTGAAACTGAATAGTAATTTCGAACCTTATACTCAGTAAAATATACTTGCATATCTCCCATCATTTTCAATGCGAATTCTGTTGAAAATATGCAGGTATTTTGGGCTTGATCCTCCTTCAAAATATCCGCTTGCACCGTCCCTCGCACCGCATGTAAGGTCTTACGCTTGATTTGTTCATAAACTTCGGATTCCACCAATGCATCTCCTGAAATACCAAGCGTACCCAGACCAAAACCATCATTACCTTCCGGCAAAGACCCTTTATATTCGGGAGCTTGCAATCCGGCTTGTTCGAACCTTTGCTTTATTTGCTGGGCAGCCTTCTCCCATTTACTATTAGCTTTCAAATAACGCTCCACCTGCTGATCAACTGCCGTGTTCATAAACATAGCTAAAATCACAGGTGCGGGTCCATTAATAGTCATAGAAACTGAGGTGGTCGGAGATGTCAAATCAAATCCAGCATATAGCTTTTTCATATCGTCAAGCGTACAGATATTCACGCCAGAATTCCCAATTTTACCATAAATATCTGGCCGAATTTCAGGGTCTTCACCATACAATGTAACCGAATCAAAAGCAGTAGAAAGCCTACTTGCAGGCATATTGGCGCTCAAATAATGGAATCGCTTATTGGTGCGCTCCGGTGTACCTTCCCCCGCAAACATCCGGGTTGGATCCTCCTCCTCTCTTTTCAAAGGAAAGACACCCGCCGTATAAGGGAAGTAGCCTGGAATGTTTTCCTTAAAGGCGAACCGAAGTCGTTCAGCTGGATCGGTAGTTTTAGGTAGGGCCACACGCGGGATCATGAGCCCACTCAATGTCTTCTTATACAATGCCTGCCCGCTTCTTTGATTATCACCTATATCCATACCAGCATCCCCAACTTTGGATTGATGCTGAATCGGAGTGTGCTGAGCAAACCAATTATCCCACTCTTCAAGAATATGTAATGACTCTGTATCTAGCTGCTGTCGGACCGTATTCAAAAGCGTTCGTAAACGTTTTAGTAGCTCTTCATCTGTACTCAATGTTTCTAATTGTTTTACTCCTTCTCGTTCCAACTGCTGAATGGTTCCCTTAAGTTGACCCCACTTGGTCGCCACCAATATTTGTTGCTGGACCCATTTATGATAACTACGCACTGTCTCCGCAATCTCAGATAAATATCTAACTCTCTTTGTTGGTATAATTTCTTGATTTTGAATTTCAGTAGCTGGCTCCGAGTGTATGTACACTATAGTACTCCAATTAAGCCCATATTGCGCTTTTATTTTTTTTATTAATGCGCTAAAAAGACGATTCACTCCTTCATCATTAAATTGCGATGCAATAGTGGGATAAACAGGCATCTCGGTCAAATCAGTCTGCCATTGCCCTGAATTTCGTTGCAGCTGCTTACGAATATCCCGCAAGGCATCTTTGGAACCTTTCTTCTCAAACTTATTCAGCACGATCAAATCCGCCAAGTCTAACATATTAATTTTCTCGAGCTGTGTAGCCGCTCCATATTCACTCGTCATCACATACAACTGAATATCCGTCAGCTCTACTATTTCTGCTCCACTCTGCCCAATTCCACTCGTTTCTACGATAATGAGATCGAAGCCTGCCTTCCGGTAAAGATGAATCACTTCCTTTAATGCAGCACTGATCGATCTATCCGAGGCTCGCGTGGCCATACTACGCATATAAACTCGAGGGGTATCGATACTATTCATCCGTATACGATCGCCCAATAAGGCTCCACCGGTTTTTATCCGTGATGGGTCTACCGATACGACTGCAATTGTTTTCTGTGGAAACTCAGACAAAAAACGACGAATCAACTCATCGGTCAACGAACTTTTTCCAGCCCCACCTGTTCCCGTAATCCCAACAACAGGGATGGTGGTCTCAGACTTAGAAGTCATTGCCTCCATAATTTCTTTCACCTGTGCGCCCTTATTCTCCAAACTACTTATACACCGAGCTAAGGTAACAGGATCTCGATGTGATATTCCGTTAATATAAATACTCCCTAAATCTAAAGGATCAAAATCACAATGCTCTAAAATGTGGTTAATCATACCCTGGAGCCCCATCTCAGCACCATCATCCACAGAAAAAATCTTGGTCACTCCACGTGATTCTAATTTGCGTATTTCTTCATCTGTAATAACTCCTCCCCCTCCTCCAAATACCTTAATATGTTCAGCATTTTGTTGGGACAGTAAATCTATCATATAGCTAAAATACTCCATATGCCCACCTTGGTAGGAACTAACTGCAATTCCTTGCACGTCTTCTTGAATAGCACAATTAACGATTTCCTGAACGGTTCGATTATGTCCAAGATGAATAACCTCGGCACCGCTACTTTGTAAGATGCGCCGCATAATATTAATGCTAGAATCATGTCCATCAAATAAGCTTGCCGCGGTAATTATCCGGATTTTATTTTTGCTTTGATATGATTGGATAGTCTCTGACATTTGGGTAAAGAAGTGATATTAATTGATATAATTTTCAAGTATATAGTATAAATTATACTTCAGAATATTAGTGTTATAAAATCACTAGTAAATTGCTTACAATATATAAAAAAGCGCTTACAATAGTACTTATAGGAATAAATGAACTGATTATTTAAAGGGTAATTGAATACTAAGATTATTCTAATATCTTACATTGATAGATACAGTGCTATTTAATAACACCACATGCGTATAGCCTTCCTATTTTTTTTAATATTCAGCTTTACTTTATTTTCATGCGACTTATTTAGAGCATATAATGAGATACAAAGTTCTGATAAAAGAGTAGCATCATTAGATGAGTATGAATATCTCGATTCTCACTCATCAGAATACATTTATGATCAGGACAAGCTACATAAGTTTGAAATATTTATTGACTCAGATAATCTTGAAGAAATAAATAGTGACCCAGCACTAGAAAAATATGTCAACGCTCATCTTGTATTTGAAAATAAAGTTGTTAAAAATGTTGGCATTAGATATAAGGGATCAATTGGCGCTTGGGTAGGTTGTTTATCTGATAATGACTGGACAAATCCAAGTGGATATAAGACGTGTCCAAAGTTGTCAATGAAAATAAAATTCAATTTCAATGAGGAAAAACAATTTTATGGGTTAAAAAAACTTCAATTACATTCACAAAACCTTGATCCTTCAAAGATGAGAGAAAGATTAGGTTATTACATGTACAGAAATTTTGGAGTTATTGCACCACGATCTAACCATGCCCTCGTGTATATAAATGATGTATTTAGTGGGGTTTATGCTAATACTGAAAACATTGACGGACCTTTTACTAATCAGCATTTTGATGATGCTGGTGGTAACCTATACAAAGAAGTTTGGCCAATCAAATCAAATGGCTCAAAACAGGAAGAAATTAATTTTAAAAATGCACTTAAAACAAACGAAGAAGTATCGGACGTCTCAAAGATATTAACTTTTTCTGAAGCATTATCTGAATCAAATAATTCTGCGATAAATGAGCTTGTTGAAAGCTGGATAGATAAAGATATTTTTTTAAAGACTTTGGTTGTAGATAGAAGGATAGCACATGACGATGGATTCTTACATTTTTATCACCAAGGAGGTGATATTTACGAAAGTCATAACTACTATTGGTATGAAAATCCTTCAAATAACAAAATCCAATTAATTCCATGGGATCTTGATAATAGCTTCGAAAATCTCAACAAAAACATAAATCCTGTAACACCAATCAAAGACAAATGGTACGAAATAACAAATGATTGCAATGGTTTCCCATTCGGCTCTTTTGGACTCCTTCAAAAATCAGCCGCATGTGATAAGATTATCGGAGCTTTCATTCAATATAAAGATCATTTTTACGCTCTTGACAATGATTTTCAAAATGAACTTTTCAATAACGACTATATCGTTTCATTATTAAATAAATGGACAGATCAAATAAAAGATGCTGTTATTGATGCAAATTCATTATATGGAAGTGCTGAGCCTAGTTATGAAGAATGGATGTTGAATTTAAATTTTCTTATTGATTCGATAAGATTATCACTCCAATAATATCTGCAGAACACACTTCAAATTAATTATCTACCAAAGTAAAATTGAAAATTTTATATCGTATTTCATCATCAGCAATATTTAAATTAAAATCAAAGAATATATCTATTGGATAGCCTAGAGAGTCATCAAATGCCAAAGAGTAATTTTCAGGATTTTGATTCAAACCATCATTAGTAGTTTTGAAAAGTCTCTCTATTTTAAACTGTTCATACTCTTCCTCTGTATATGTTCTTCGGTTAACTGTCCAGATATAACCACCATTTCCATCTGAGGTAAGTTTTCCTTGATGATAAGCTTTAACGATTCTACCATCTCTTACACTTAAATAAACGGGTAAAGTATACTCAGTAATACAATAACACTCTCTTTGAAAGATGTAATCAAAGTCATTAGGTTTGATTCTATTCCATTTATTGGCATTCAATTGAACTCTTTCATCAATAAATGTTTCAGTAGACTCTGATTCCTCATTACTATTTATAGTGTTACACCCTACAAGTAGTAAAAAAATAGCCATACAATTGGAGATTATTTTCAAAAATAAATTCTTCACTAGATATGATTGATGCATTAATACCATTCAAATCATTGTTTTGTTCATTCAATTTGTTTTAAAACTCATAATTCTTTTTTTTTACAACTAAACCAAAATGTGTAAATCATGAAAAATTGTGAATGTATACAATGCAATTGCAAAAATGAGTGCAAGTGCAACAGTTGTGAGTGTTGCTAGTTTGTAAATCTAGTTACTTATAACCAATTTTATCGAAAAGATTCTCATCCGCATGAATTAGGGTTCCAATATACCTTGCCCAATAATCTTGCGCACTCTGTACTGAGTTTTGGATCCTTGTATCTCCCCACGTTGTTGTTGAATTATCAGCTTCCCAATCAACATTTATATATGTGAATGCTTTCACAGCATCATTTTGATGAATAAATGTAAACACATTTGAAAACCATGTGTTAGTTGGAATAACCCAATTTGGATCTCTATTACTTCCAGTTTTAATGGCTGCTGATTCAGCTATCATGATAGGTTTATCATGATCATTTGCAAATTGCACAAAATAACCCATGGTTGAATTAGTATTTAAATTCCCCCATCCAGAGCCAAATATTGAAACGGCAAGCCAGTCAACATAATCATCTCCAGGATACCATAATTCATGAGTCATATCTGTAGTTAGTTCTGGATAATATTCTGGATAATCTTCGGTTCCATAATATGGACTCACTCCCCATGAATGCCAAACATAAGCAACATTATCTACATCCTGACTTCTCATCATATCTACAAAATGTTTATATGCTGCTTTATATTTATCTGGTGGATAAGCATTATGCTGCCCATCAAATTCATATCCAAACCTTATAAATATTGGTCTGTCCAAACTTTTACACGCATTAGCTAGTGTGATTATATTTTCGTCATATTTACCTTCAATAATTTCATCAAGATAATAACCTGGATTGCCCCATCTCCTTTCACCAGTCCAAATGGCTAGTTGAAGCATTGTGTTAGGGTATCCTCTCATAAAAGTTATATATCTACTCATATCTTCTAATGGTTTACTTCCACTAAGGCTTGTGTAAAATGCAAAACCAGCAGGTAATGGTGTACTCCTGACCTCACTCAAGTAATCCCTCATATGCTGTTCATTAGCTTGACCCAATATGAATAAAGCTTCACCATCATCTGGTACAAATCCTGTATTAGTATTTTGAACTATATTTGTTGGCGTTTCTTTACACGAAATGAAAAGTAAAGTAAGCAGCATTGTTAAGTACAATGAAATTGAAGCTGACTTCATAATGACTGATTATATTCTTGTTTTAACAGAATCAATCTATTAAACTAAACCTAATAGAAGTTCTTAGTGATTGTGTCATAATAAAATAACGATTAATTCAATTTAAACTATGGTAAAAGGTATAGTTGTTCTCTTGATTGGAGTTTTAGTATGTATTACTGGCATACAAGATTATATGCAAGCAGTAGATGAGCCAGCAAGAATGTTAAGTTCAACTCTTTCATTATCTGGACTTATTCTATTTGCAGCTGGCATTTATCAAATTATTAAATCGAAAAAAAATGAAAAAGGGATATAGATATATTTTTACTGGGATTCTTTGTGCACTTATCTCAGTAATATCAACCAGCTCAACAATAAGTAACATGATGCCATTCTACCTTCAGATTCAAATTATTCTGAAGGGTATACTTTACGTTGGAGCTGCAGTTACAGGTTATGGGATCTACAGTTTGATAACTGAAAAGTGATTATCAGTTATCATTATTAATAATCATATAATGATTTAAATACCTTTTATCCAACCGCCATCAATTGGTAATGATACTCCTGTGATATAGCTTGCTTTTTCACTTGCTAGAAATGCCACTGCTGCTGCAAATTCATTTGGTAAACCAACTCTTTTCAATGGTACATCAACTGAGATATTCTCTAAGGACGTCCCTCTTTGTTTAATAAGATTCTTCAATCGATCTGTTAGTGTGTAACCCGGTAATACATTATTCACTGTAATATTGTATTTACCCAATTCAATAGATAGCGTTTTAACCAATCCAATTATCGCAGTTCGAATTGAATTTGATAAAATTAGTCCTTCAACCGGTTGCTTTACTGCCTGCGATGTTATGGTAATTATTCTGCCCCAGCTTCTTTCTTTCATGCCTGGCAAGACACCTCTAATCATACTAATGGTACTTTCAATTAATAAATTATAGGCATCACTCCAATCTAAATTATCATGATCATCAAAATTACCAGGTTTCGGGCCACCTGAATTTGTTACTAAAATATCAATAGATTCAATTTTTGATTTAGAATAAGAAAGAATACGTTTCCTATCATTTTCTATAGTGATATCACCTTGAACATAGAAACATTCCCTACCGGATTTAGACGAAATTTCTTTTGATGAATTTTTTAAAGTATCAATATTCCTACCACATATTACCACATTACAACCCTCTTTAGCCAATTCTAAAGCGACAGCTTTACCTAATCCCTTACTAGATGCCATGACTAAAGCACCCTTATTTAGTAAGCCAAAATCCATGATTATTGTTTTAGGTAATCATCTGTCCCATCGAGCCAATCTTGTCTAGGCGGGGCCCAAGTGTCAGTTTCTTCAACTTCACCAATCATCAAAGCCTTGTGGGGCACACCTCCTGGTATAATTATAAACTCTCCTTCATTTACGTCCACCGGATCTGATTCCTCACTATCAAGCCAAAATCTAATTGTCCCCTTATTTACTTGAGTAATTTGTTCATTTATATGTGAGTGCATAGGAACTATAAATCCATCTTTGAACCTCATTTTCACAATCATAAGTTTTTCCCCATGAATAATTTTACGCTTCATTTGGGAATTAACTTCTTCTTCAATAACTGATTCCCAACTGTTTTTAATGACTTTATTCATGATTGTAAGGTTTGAAACTAAATTTAAGTCAATGGACGTCAATATCTTAGAATATCAATATTTTCTAATACTTCCTTCTCATGGCCATTAATACCTACCTCGAATATTGTGTTTGCCAGTCTGGTTGACTTTATAGTCTTATTGGGTAAAATTTTACTCACAATAGGATAGATTAATCTAAAAAAAGAATAAGCTATGTTTGGCTCTTTCCTTTTATTAACAGGATAAATATATGCTGGTCTAAAACTGTGGAACGATTTGAATCCCAAAGCTGAAATTTTATTCTCAATCATGCCCTTATATTTAGCGAATAATACCTGGGAGTCTTCAGTTCTATCCGCTCCTTGACCACTAAGCAAACAGAATCGGGAATTTGGTGATTTAGTAATTAACACTTGTGCTAATTCCAATGGAAAGTCTAATGTCAGTTTAATGAACATTTCTTTGTTAACGGACCCAGTATATACACCAAGACAATAATATACTATATCAATATCACTAAGATATTCTTCGATTTCTTTATAGTCCCATTTACTGCCCATAAATAACTCAGTAAGCTTTTCGCTATCTCTTTCACTGCCTCTTCTAGTCAAAGAAATGATACTTGTTATTTTTTCAGAAGCGATACAAAGATCTGTTATTGCACCGCCAATCATTCCTGTAGAACCAGTGATTAATACTTTCATAAATATATTTGGCTTTTAAATCTTAGCATTTAAATATAATTATCAGTTAGATCATTCCAAAAGGGAGTTCATGATGCTTATTCATATTACTTACACATTACTTACTTTATAAAAACCATTTTTTTTGTCAGAGTTGAGTATGAAGTCTCTAATCTATAATAATATATACCACTTGGATTATTTTGTGCATCATAATTTACAGAATGAAACCCAGCTCTTTGTTCGCCATTAACTAGCTCAGATATTTTATGTCCAATACCATTATATATAGACAAATTAACTTCAGTTGAAATAGGTAATTCATACTGTATTTTGGTAGTTGGATTAAATGGATTTGGGTAATTCTGATGCAGAGTTATACGGGATGGTGATGCATTTTCAGACTCTAAATTTGTTGACGATGATGATGGAAATGAAAGCTCATATATGCCTACTGACCCATTATTTATCCACCCCCCACTGTATTCCATTACGTAAATTTTATTTTCAACTATCACTGCATCTATAGGGTTTTTAAACCCACTAGCAATTCGCTTTACTGATACTTTAAATGTCTCATTTTCGTCAGGTATAAATGTAAGGTGAAACATGTCTTTACCTTGATTTGATAATCTTGACAACAATCCACTATGGTCAGAGCCTGTCCAACCTAAAACGAAGCCGTCATTGGTGTAATCACCACCAAGATCACCAGTTATATCAAAAACAAGGCCTAAAGGAGAACGATGAGACGTGAATGTTCGAATTTCTAAACCACTATCACTAGCATCATAAATATTACCATCAGACTCTCTCTTACGATCCGCGTCTGGACCTATATTTATCAACCCCTCTACAAAGTCAATAGAATCAGGGGGTGAAGGATAATTTGGATCATTGTAAAAAAACCCACCTCTATAAGCGGTAGAACTAGTACTTACATGAGGATCTTCATCAACATTATATCCCACAAATTGCATCGGAGTAAGATTTCCACCCATTAGCCATGGAAATCCATAATGCTTGCCCTCTTTTAGTAAGTTCAACTCTTCTGAATCATCTCTATCACCTGAATTTTCGGTTCCAAATAGATTACCGTCTTTGTCAAAAGCCAAATCAAAAGTATTGCGTAACCCTTCTGCATAAATGAAATTATTTGCTTTTAAAAATTCATAATCATTTGGCAATATTAAGTCTGTAGTATCGGCAGGCACTTGAAATACTTTGGCAGTCAAAGCTACTTCTCTTGTATTAGGGTAACGGCCATCAACAGAATGTACTTCACCGTGATCAGTTCTGGATCCGCTATTGACATAGAGAGTTTTTTGGTCTGGTGATAATTCTATACCATTAAAATTATGATCGAATGCAGTATTACTAAGGGGATACTCTTCTGTTGTTAGAACGTCTTGCCAAACTAGTTGATTATCGATATAACTACCTCTACTTACACGACCCTGATTTGTTGCTTTATCTCTGTCTTTATTTGTACCTGAAACAAAAAAATCACCAGATATAGATATTGCAAATCCTTGTGTCTCATTAATCCCAAAATCTCCTGAATTAGCAATTAAAAATTGGCGCCTAGAATTAAAGTCTACCCTGTAGATATTACCACCAGTAGTCATATAATAAAATTCTTCATTGGCTTTATTGTATGCAATTCTAACGGCATAATCTTGAACAGTTGCGACATTTCTAATACTTATATCGTCTACCAATAATTGAGGTACAATATTATTCACAAGTTTAAATTCCCGGTTATACTCCTTATTTGTGGGATTTTGAGCAACTAGTGAAAATGATGTAATTATAAATATTGTAGCGTATGAAAAAAATATTCTCATGATTTCTAAATCCTATTTAATTAACATCATTTTCTTCGATTCTGAATAATATGGAGTTGATATTTTGTAAATATAAATACCACTTGGAAGTCCAGATGCATCAAAGCTTATCTTATGAAAACCTGCTTGCTGATCAAAATTGACCAACTCAGATATTCTTTGCCCAACTGTGTTATAAATTTCAATTTTGACATTAGTAGAATTTGATAAATTGTATGATATGGTAGTTGAAGGATTGAACGGATTTGGATAATTATCATACAATTGAAAATCTTGAACTGTCTTTGTTTGTATATCTTCAACACTTAATTCTGGCACACCGTTGTAATAGATATCATCCAAAGCAAACTCAATATTTGCTCCATTCACTTCTAAAATAACAAACTCATAAGAGAGCATCCTCATA
The DNA here is from genome assembly GCA_938091655.1 of uncultured Balneolaceae bacterium. Classification (GTDB taxonomy): domain Bacteria; phylum Bacteroidota; class Rhodothermia; order Balneolales; family Balneolaceae; genus UBA1275. The sequence continues at coordinate 12,953 of CALKOA010000097.1, forward strand.
TCAATATATTGACCTCTCAAAACCCCAATTGGTATAGATGCTTGACCCCATTCTCCGTCTCTAGAGAGCCCAAATTTTGTTTGATTTGCTGGAAACTCCACGTAATTTTGATTACCCCACGCATCAATCACACCAATTTGAAAAGCAATGTTTGCTGGGATTTTAATTCGAAAATTTAAATGACCAGCCTCAGATAAGTTAATAGGCTGTTCTGACATAATTCCAGCTCCAAACCAGCCTTTTCCGTTACTTTTCCAAGAAAGTACTCCTTCACCTTCATAAGGCTGAATATCACTTTCAATTAAGGTTTCTTCCCAAACATAGATAAAAGCCTCTTCATCTAGTAAAATATGATCAAAAACTTTTGTTGAGTCAGTAAACAAACCATAATTTAAATTCACATTAGTTGGCGGGCCTATATGAACTGAACCTTGATTATTCCACTTATAAACTTTTATATAATCTACCAGCATTTCAGCCGGCATTGGCATACTGACATTTTCTCCAGAACCCCTGTCACCTAAATTGTATGCATCCGTTAATGTTCCTCCAATTGCCAAATTAATAATAAAATAAAATGGCTTTAAAAATTCATCCGACTCCTCGCTTAATTCGAATGCTGTTGTAAATAGATCTACCTCATTATTTACATCTTTATCTTCATCAATCACAGTAAACCTGATAGATGTACTGTCCCAGTACATTCTATATATCAAAAAACGATCGTTCAGAGGATCATCCATATTGAAGTAAGGTCTAGCATACGAGCCATCCCAAGCTAAACTAGCTGCACCACTTGGATTACCCGGCACTATTGCGCTTTCAGCGAAAAATATAGCATTTGCCCCAACCATATTATTCTCAGTGGAATTATTTTGATCATTACCGCCATTGTATGAATCTCTATCATCTCTTGAAGCCTGAGTATGCCCCATTTCCATTAAATCCAATTCACCTTTATGAGGCCATCCAAAGTTAGAAGTACCTAGTAACCAAAAAGCTGGCCAACCCCCTGTTTCTAAATTAGGAACTTTAATTCTAGTTTCTACCATCCCATAATGAATGGTTACTTTGGACTTAGAATTAATCTTACCCGATGTAAAATCTAAAGGATTACCCCACTTATCAACTATAGAGGATCCAGATTCATTTTTTGCAGTTATTTTTACTGCATTATTGCCGGTATCTCCTGGTATTTCAGTAATTGAAACATTCTGAGAAGAATAATACTGTAATTCCCCATTTCCCCAGCCCCAATCTCCATTACCCGTGTCTATAATCCAGTTTTCAAGACCATCAAAATTTTCTTCCCACAAGAGCTCACCAATTTGAGCAGTGACCGGACTAGAAATTAAAACAGAAATTATGGCCAGTGATAAAAATTTCATTTTGCAACCTTCAAAGTTATTTAAATTATAAATATCAAATTACCAATTTAATGACACAATCATGGTGCAAGAAAATAAAAATGTTGTAAACTTTAATGAGAAATTAGACCTTATCAAAACATACTGGTCACCAAAAATTATTGCTTCATTAAATGATTACCATTTCAAGCTAGTGAAAGTAAAGGGTGATTTCATTTGGCATAATCATCAAACCACTGACGAAGCCTTTATAGTCCTTTCTGGAGAGTTACGAATAGACTACAGAAACCATTCGATAATTCTAAAAGAAGGAGAAATGCATATAGTAAAAAAAGGAATTGAACATAAACCCTATGCTGATAATGAATGCTCAATTTTACTTATTGAACCCAATGATACAATAAACACCGGTGAAATCATTGATCTTAAAACTGCTAAAGCTGAATGGATTTAAATACTACTTAATTAATGCCATTGTTTTTGTTATAGAATGTTCAGGTGTTGCTAATTTGTATAAGTATAAACCACTCGAAAAATCATTTAAATTTAACATTACAGATTGGTTTCCTTTTAGAAATTTACGATCAACTACATTAATAATTTTTTGCCCTATGTGATTATAAACTGTTAATGATACCTGTGCCATCTCAGGTAAATAAAAATCTATGTTAGTACTTGGATTAAATGGGTTTGGATAATTCTGTTCTAACTTAATACCGTAGCTATTGCCGCTCTTTATTTCTTCTTCTAGATAAGTTGATTCATTACTAATTAGACCTTCAATATTAAATTTTGATACAAACTTCCAAATCTCAGACGTAGCTATTATGTCCATATTGCCATAACGACCTGGCCAAGAATGACCACCATTTATAACTTTAAAATGATGAACAGAAGTACCATTAGTACCGCCATCATATTTATAAAGTTCTACCTGACTACCATCATTCTTATCAGAATCAGGTACTTCAATAATTTCAGGTGATATATTTGTATTATTAAAATCAACCCAGTATCTAAGAGTTTCAACTTGTGACTTAGAATTGTAAGGTCTACCACCAGTATAATACACAATTGGATCTGAGGTCCCGTGAACAGTAATTACAGAAGTATTATGACTTGGTTCACAAGAATCATAGGATTCAGTACTCATAGTACCTCCAATTGACCCTATAGCTGCAATCTTATTTCCTAATTGACAAGCCAACTCAAAACTAAAATATCCACCGTTTGAATGTCCATAACTGTATACTCTTTTAAGATCTAAATTAAACTCATCAGACGTTCTATTAATAATTTTTTCGATGAAACCAATATCATCTACTGTACTCCCAATAGTCCATGAACCAACATTCCAATGTGGAGATCCTCTGTGATCCTTATAGCCTTGTGGTACAATCAAAATGAAACCTGCTGTATCGGCAACAGATCTCATATCTCCCCATCTCATTAAATCTCTAGCATTTCCTCCATAACCATGAAAAACAAATAAAAGTGGTACGCTTGTAGTACCATCATATGATTCTGGAATGTATATATGATAGTCGCGATCAAGCCCATCATGTACCAATCTATTAGTTATGGTTTGTTGGGCTTCTAAATAACCAAAACCAAAAAAAAGCATCAGGAATAGTAAAATATATTTCATGACTGAATAGGTACTAAACAAGTATTCGACTATTTAAACAGATTATTTGATCAAAAGCATTTTCTTGGTTTTGATAAAAGATGACGTAGAAAGTTTGTAGAAGTAAACTCCACTTGATAAGTTAAGTGCACTAAAATGTACGCTATGTTCCCCACTATTTAATGACTCATCTATCAGTTTTTCGACAGATCTTCCGTGTAGATTAAATACCTCTAAGCTGACATTTTCATTTCTAGCCAGAGAGAAACTAATCACTGTATTAGGATTAAATGGGTTTGGATAGTTTTGTTTGAGATTGTAGTAATGTTTTAGGTTCGATTCTTCATGAAAATTTGTAGCCTCATTACAATCTATACGACCATATAAATTATATTGAGCCATGAAATTCCATATCAAATTATTTGCATCGATATCCTTATTAACTACATCATTACCTTTCCCTGAATCTTGGGTGCCTGGGTTTGGCCATGAGTGTCCACCATCTATAATTTTATAATGGTTAACTGATGAACAATTAATGCCATTTTCCCATGAATATAATTCTACAGAACTACCATCATCATTATTTGTATTTATTGCTATTATTTTTGCATCTACATCCGTTTCATTGAAGATTGACCAAAATTCATTTATTTCGTCATATGAAAGATTATATCCTTGAATGCCATTATATGGACTATCATTATCAGCTGTCCCATGAAAAGATATTACACTTGTTGGTTTGGTGGCTTCGCATTTATCAAAAGAAACTTGCGGCATTGTTCCTGCAACTGGGGCAATTGCAGCTATTTTATCAGCTAATCTACACCCTAAATCATATGTGAAAAAAGCACCATTTGAAAAGCCAGTAGCATAAACTCGTAAAGTATCTATACTAAACAGATTAACTAAACTATCAATCATTATAGATGTAAAGCCAAGATCATCTATGTCACTTTTAGAATAGTCACTCTCAATATTCCAATGTGGGTATCCATCTGAACCTGCAGCACCTTGAGGATAAACTAAAATGAAATTTGCGGTATCGGCTATATTTGTCATGTCAGAGTAATACCTATAATGACTGTAATTGGATGTGCCAAAACCATGAAAATTTAAAACTAAAGGTACTTTTACAGAACCATCATAGATACTAGGAACATAGACCATATATTCTCGTTGTATACCATCATGCACTAACTCTTTCTGAATAAAATCTTGAGCATTAAGTGAGAAAGTAAATAATGCTGTTAGAATAGTAATTAATGTAACTCTCTTAATTGAGTCTTGTGATAATTCATCTAGCTTAAATAACTTAAAATTTGTGGATAATGGGTTACGATCGATAATCTTCACAACCCCATCCCTCTTTTTTACCATATTGTAAATATTGTCTTAAACTTTCGAGATATTTACCCAAACTAAAATTAAAATTAGCGCACATATCAGATTCAAGATCAAACCCATTTTGTTCAGCCAATACTCTTGTTTTGTCTTCTTTTTCTTCCAGAGTGAACGTTAAAGAGTTACCTATCAATATTTCAAAAGTGGAGTCAATATACTTCCATTCAATAACATTAGCGTCCATTGTAATTAAAGCTGTAGCAGATATATCACCAAATTTAAATTCCAGTTTATTTGATTCGACATCTTTGATATTTATATCATTTGTATACCAATTAATCAGATGATTCTTTTCCAAGATGGCAGACTTAACGTCATTGGAATGTCTGTTTATATGTAATATATGTCTAATTGAGTCCATTTTAGTTTATTTATTAGCTTTTGTTGAAAATAATGGATTGAATCCAAATTGATTTTTTTTTACAAGATTACCTGTCTCTATATGATATTTAAACCCTTTACAAACAGTTCGAATATACTGTCGCATATAAGGAAGGAAGTATATATGTTTTATTATGGTTCTTAATAACAAACTGTATTTTTGTAATGCTATTTCAGGAAATACATTTATATCTATAGTAAGTTTAGTCTTAGTAGAATGAATTGGTTCCAAGTTCCACTCTACAATAGCTGTTGCGATTTTGTTATTACCTATGATTAAACTGTACCCTTTTTTTTCAGTCCATTCAGTGAATATTCTATTTAGCCTCATACCATTGTAATACAAAATTGTGTCTTTTGAATTTATTTTATCCCAAGTATGCACACTATTTATTTTACAATATGGATGAGTTTTTTCTAAAATTGATGGTGTAGAAATAACTTTCCATACACAATCAATATCACTATTTATTATTGTAACGCCAGAGATTTTATTCGATACTGTATTATTTGGTAATTCCATCGGTTACAAAAATCAATTTTTTCTTCTCTCCAAGTCATACTCAATAAACATATCATCTAATTCTTTTGAATCTTTATACTTTACTCTTAGTGAAGCCAGGCGTTCATGCAAGTGTTCTCTTACTTCAATGTATTCCTTAGAGTTGTATACATTGTTTAATTCTTGTGGATCTTTTTCTAAGTCGTACAATTCCCACTCATCTATATCATAATAAAAGTGAATTAATTTGTATTTCTCAGTTCTAATACCATAATGCCGTTTAACCATATGAATTCCTGGATATTCATAATAGTGGTAATATAATTCGTTCCTCCATTTAACTTCTTTATCCTCTAATAAAGGCATTAAACTCAAACCCTGCATATCTTTTGGAATTTCTAATCCAGCGAAATCTAAAATGGTAGGGGCCAAATCAATATTTTGTACCAAATCACTATTTATTGATCCTCTCTCTATAGTTGGTGGGTAACGAATTAATAACGGGGTTCTGAATGACTCTTCATACATAAAGCGTTTATCAAACCAGCCATGTTCACCTAAATAAAACCCTTGATCAGAAGTGTAAATAACTAGAGTATTCTCAGATAAACCTTGTTCATCTAAATAATCCAATACTCTTCCAATATTATCATCTACTGATTTTATTGACCCAAGATAATCTTCTAGATATCGTTGATATTTCCATAATGTTAATGCCTTTCCGATAGGCCTATTCTTTTCAAATTCTTTATTTATTGGGCCATACACTTCCTGCCATTTCGATTTTTCATCGTCAGTTAAACGATCAAAATTATTTCTGTATGCTGAGGTATACCATGATAAAAATTCCTCATAATTTAATTTATCTAGAAGTTCTGGTGTAATCTTATTGTCAGCTGTTAGAGCCATATGATCATAGATTCTCATTTCAGCTTCTTTAGC
>CALKOA010000098.1 GCA_938091655.1 uncultured Balneolaceae bacterium
CAGGTTCTTGAACCCGTAACATGAGTAAAAAACCGAGGGCAAGCAACACTAAGACAACCGACATCCCTATTCGTTGGCTTGCAAATAGTACCGTTACCCAACCCAATAATTTGGGACCAATAAATGCTGTAGCTTTCCCAGAGAAAGCAAACAAGCCAAACATTTCGGTTCGTTTATCTTCTGGTGCCAAACGGCCCATTAAGGTTCTGGAGGCTGCCTGTACTGGGCCAAAAAACACGCCTAGCATAAGTCCCCAAATCCAAAACCAGAATATATCCTCAACAAATAGAATAGCCGTTACTGGGATAATTAAGCCTATGAGTGAGATTAATATCGTTTTTTTACTCCCCGAACGGTCGTCCATCCAAGAAAAGCCAACCGCACCAAGAGCAGCCGTAACATTCAGTCCAATTCCAAAAATAATAATCTGGGACTCATCCATCCCAAAGGTTCCTGCAGCATAAATACCACCAAAGGCATAAATTAGTATAACAGCGTCATTATAAATCATCCTGGCAAGGAGAAAACGGTATATATTGGCGTAATTTCGAGCTTCTTTAATGGAGTTTTTAAGTTGTAAGATTCCCTCGGCAATGGCCTGTCCCACAGGGATATTATTTTTAGGAACGTCCGGGGTACGAAGAAACATGGGGATGGAAAAAACCAAATACCACAACGCTGTAAATATGAATGTAGCACGTATGTGTTCTAGAGTCTCTGTATCTAAACCAAGCCATGCGCCTCCGTTTTCAATAAAAAGATACAAAGCCCCTAAAAGGCACACAATTCCACCTGCAAATCCCATAGCCCAAGACCATCCTGACCACCTCCCCAAATAGGATGGGGGGACCAAATCGGGAAGCATAGCATTGTAAAAGATGAAGGCGTATTCTGCTCCTACTGTAGCTACAAAGGTGACAACTAAGGCATAGGTTAAGAATTCGGTACTGGGTTCGGCAAACCAGAGTAAAAAACTGGCTACAATGGACATGAGTGAAAAAGCTGCAATCCAAGGTTTCCTACGTCCAGACCGATCGGCAATAGCACCTAAAACTGGAGCGGTAAAGGCAATTAATAATCCTGCGGCCGAGACCATATTACCCCATTGCTCAGTCCCACTTATTGCGTCAGCAGCTATGGAACGTTGAAAATAGGCTGCAAAAACGAAGGTCTGGATAATGACAAAAAAAGCACTGTTTGCCCAATCAAACATGGCCCAGGACCACATTCCTTTTGACACCTGTGTAGGAGTCGAATGTTTGGTAGAATTCATACGGTATGCGTTGGTTTGTCTCAATGTAAGGATTGCAAACCTTAATTCGAATCTAACGCATTAATTTCTTGTAATGTATCCGGGTGGGTTGATCCTCTGTAATGCCCAAACGCTGTCTCCGGTTCTCTTCGTATTCAGCATAATTCCCCTCGAACCAGTAGGCTTCACTATTGCCTTCGAAGGCTAATATGTGAGTGGCAACACGATCTAGGAACCATCTATCATGGGAAATAACCACCGCACAGCCAGCAAATTCAAGTAGCGCTTCTTCTAAAGCCCGAAGTGTATTCACGTCTAAATCATTGGTTGGCTCATCGAGAAGAAGTACATTAGCCCCTTCTTTAAGCATTTTAGCTAGATGTACGCGATTTCGCTCTCCACCTGAGAGTTGAGAGGTTTTTTTCTGTTGATCACTTCCACTAAAATTAAATCGAGCGACGTAGGCTCTGGAGTTAACCTCTCTACTGCCTAGCATTAGTAAATCCTGCCCATCTGAAATTTCCTCCCAAATCGTTTTATTAGGATCCAAGGGTCTTTTCTGATCTACATATCCAAGCTGAACCGTTTCCCCCAACGTTAGAGTACCTGCGTTGGGTTCTTCTTGTCCGGTGATCATTTTAAACAAAGTAGTTTTACCTGCCCCATTCGGACCAATGACCCCTACAATTCCACCTGGTGGTAGAGAAAAGTTCATATCATCCACCAATAATCGTTCATCATACGCCTTTTGAACGTGCTCGGCGACAATCACCTTATCTCCGAGTCGTGAACCTGCTGGAATGAAGATTTCCATATCTTCTCGGCGTTTTTCTCCTTGCTGTTCTAAAAGCTTGTCATAGGCGTTAATCCTAGCTTTACTTTTCGCACGACGCCCTTTTGGATTTTGGCGAATCCATTCCAATTCTTGTTGTAGGGTTTTTTGACGCTTAGACTCTTCTTTTTCCTCTTGTTGAAGTCGTTTGGCTTTTTGCTCCAGCCATGAACTATAATTCCCCTCAAATGGGATCCCTTCCCCGCGATCGAGTTCGAGTATCCAACCCGCTACATTATCCAAAAAATACCGGTCGTGCGTTACGGCAATGACCGTACCTTCGTATCGAGCTAAATGCTGCTCTAACCACCCCACCGATTCGGCATCTAAGTGGTTAGTTGGCTCATCCAATAGCAGTACATCTGGCTTTTTTAAGAGTAAACGAGTCAGGGCTACCCGGCGAGCTTCCCCTCCCGATAAAACACTCACCGAGGTATCTCCGTCAGGGCAGCGCAAGGCATCCATGGCCTGATTCAATTTTGAATCTAAATCCCACGCGTCAATTCGGTCAATTTGTTCTTGCAATTTGGCTTGCTTTGCAATTAGAGCATCAAAATCAGCGTCTGGATCTGCAAATTGAGCATTTACTGCTTCATATTCTGCAAGTAGATCCACCGTTTCTTGTACCCCTTCTTGAACAATTTCTTTCACTGTTTTATTTGGATCTAGCTCGGGTTCCTGAGGCAAATAACCAAAGGTTACTCCCTTCTGAATACTGATATCTCCAATGTAGTCTTGATCCTCACCTGCTATAATACGGAGAAGAGTAGATTTACCGGCTCCATTTAACCCGAGAACACCAATTTTGGCGCCATAAAAGAACGAGAGATAAATATCTTTTAGAACAGTTTTGTTGGGTTTGTGGACTTTACTAACGCCCACCATCGAGAAGATTATTTTTTGATCGCTCACTAGATTATTTCTTTTGTTAAATTTAACTACAACAATGTAATATGAATTTTTAAAATGAGCACTAAAGGTAAATCAAAATTAATGAAATTGATTTTTCTATTGGTTTTTTGCGCAAGCATGTACAGTAGTAATTTGAAGGCTCAAATCATATATGATCATACTGAATTCAATTTTACGTCACACCAAGAATTATGGCGTCATGTAATTTGGTTACAATACTACGAAACATCAGTATCAACAATCTTTAATTTATCAGATAATAATAAGTTAAAGATTTATGGATCTGCATTTTGGGTAAATGGGCAAAGTATTGCAAACAATATTCAAGGAATATCAAATATTGAAGCTAACAGAGGATTTGAAATATTAGAAAGCTGGGTACAATTTGAGTCTAATTCTACATTTTCTTTAAAATTTGGGGTATTAGATCTCAATGCACAATTTGATCATATAGAGTCCGCAGATTTTTTTATAAATCCATCACAAGGAATTGGCCCAGATTTGTCAAACACTGGGTTATATGGGCCTTCAATTTTCCCTTATACAAGTCTAGGTATTGAAGTTAATTTTGCAAAGAAAAATTGGGAATTAAAGTCTGGTATTTATGACTCAAATAGTAGAATAATTAGAAAAATGTATCCTGAACCAAATTATAAACTGAATTTGGATGAAGGTATTTTATTTGTCAGTGAATACTCTAACAAGCATAAAAATATTGAATCAACGTTCGGAGGTTGGGCATCTACACATAATAATAATCATAAATATCCAATTGGCGAACCACCTTTAGGTTTTGGAATAGACCTAAATAAATTTAGTTCTGGTATCTATGCACATCTCTATTCGAATTACAAAAATATTGATTGGTATCTGAGAGTAGGATATTCAAACTCAAATACTGAATTAATTTCAAAATATATTGGCGGAGGCATAATCTATAAATTAAAAGACACCTCTAGTCTTGGTGTATCTTTTGGTAGTGCTGGGTTCTCTAAATTATATAAATCAATCTTTGATTATAGAGTTCAAAATTCTAAACACCCTTATGAACACGTAATCGAATTATCTTTTAAAACATTAGAAAGTAGATTTTCAACCCAACCAAATTTACAATACATCATTAATTCAAAAGGGTATAAAAATAGAAATTTACTTTTCTATGGGATTAGAGTTACAATAGAAATTTAGAATTGCAACTTAACCCCTAAGCTGGGGATAAATGG
>CALKOA010000099.1 GCA_938091655.1 uncultured Balneolaceae bacterium
TGATCGGTTATTAGTATTCCAATATTTTGAGATTTCAACGTGGAGACTATTTGTTGAATATCCTCTACGGCTATTGGATCGACTCCAGCAAAGGGCTCGTCCAGCAAGATAAAGTTTGGTTTAGTAACCAATGCTCTAGCAATTTCTGTTCTTCGGCGCTCACCACCCGACAATCTATATCCTTGACTATCCCTGACTTTTTGTAAAGAAAATTCTTCGATCAACTCATCGCAACGGCGTTTAATTTCAACCTTATCATAGCCCCTGTATTGTAACACGGAAGCCAAGTTTTCATAAACTGTTAAATTTCGAAATACACTCGCTTCTTGAGCCAAGTATCCGACCCCTTTACGCGCTCGTTTATACATGGGCGTTTGAGTAAGGCGCTCCTCATTTAAATAAATTTCTCCTTCATTCGGCGTAATTAAGCCAACCATCATGTAGAAGGTTGTGGTCTTTCCTGCTCCATTAGGTCCCAATAACCCTACTATTTCCCCTTGTTCCACATGGATAGAAACTCCATCAACCACTCTGCGTTTTTTATAGCGCTTGACTAGATTTTCACCCTTTAACACCTGACCGTGTGCACTGGTTGATGTCGTTCTATGAGGCGCTACTTCCTTCACGCAATTGCCAATGCCTGTAAAACAGATTCGAAGATGTGCTTACCGTCTTCTTTACCCAATAGACGCTCCATCGCCCGTTCGGGGTGTGGCATCATACCTAGTACATTTTTTTGTTTATTTGTAATCCCTGCTATATGATCGACGGAGCCATTAATATTGGCTTCCGGCGTGGTTTCCCCATGGGCATTTACATAGCGAAACAGAACTTGATCGCTGTCTTGTAACTCCTTTAGTCCGTCGTTGTCTATATAATAGTTCCCTTCACCATGGGAGACGGGAATGGTAAGAAGCTGATCTTTTTGTAAGGACGAGGTATATATACTTTGAGTACTTTCTACTCGTATATGTACATCTTTACATATGAATTTGAGTTGCTCATTATGCCTCATTGCCCCTGGTATTAATCCCGCTTCCAATAATATTTGAAAGCCATTACAAATTCCCATAACCGGGCCTCCTTTTTGGGCATACCCGATTAATTCTTGCATGATAGGCGAGAAGCGTGCAATCGCGCCTGAACGAAGATAGTCTCCATATGAGAACCCACCAGGAACTATGATCATATCCAATCCAGATACATCTGTTTCTTTATGCCAAAGAAATTTTACCTCGGCATTCATCACATGTTTTAGAGCATGATATGCGTCGTGATCACAATTTGAACCTGGAAATACAATTACACCAACTCTTGCCACTTTATACCTCTTTTGGGATTAGCCTTTTATTTCTGTTATCAATTCAATTTCTCTTAAAATATAATCTCGCTTTAAACACTCTTCAAACTCTCCTTCAAAAACAATGGCTTTACCTTCACTATGAACTTTTAACGTCAGTTCTTCCGCTCGACCATGACTACATTTTAATGCCTTGATTAATTGTTGAATCACTTCTTCAAAGGTATGCACCTCGTCATTATATAAAATAAGTCTCCAAGGCGTTTGAATCGCTTCCTCAACCTCTTCGTGGGCGAGGGTTTCTAAGTCACCCTCGTTACTAGCCTCTTTAGCAAAGCTTAGAGTATGAGTTAGGTTTGGATACATGTAATGCTCCGTGTCTAAGATTCGAACTGGATTTCAAAATCTTCCATTACTTCATTTGCCAATAATTTACTGCAGGCCGATTCTACTATACCTCTTGCCTCTTCTTCGTTACTGGCTTGTACATCTATCTCAATAAATTTACCAATACGAACACCTTCAATATTAGTTAAACCTAGGTTTTGTAAGGCATGATGAGCCGCTTTTCCTTTTGGGTCTAGAATAGACGGGCGTAAGGTTACGTTTACTTTTGCTTTGAACATAAATGAATAATATTAAATGATTCTTAAAGGTAGGGTTTCTTAGGTTTAGCTGCTAAATGTATCCTTTAAAAAATTTAGTGTGATTATGCTTTTTAGTTGGACTTAGATTCAATTTCCTTTGAAATTAAACTCAGTATTTCAAGCTCTGTCTGTTCTTCAGGATAATACCACTGGATAAATGGCCATTTTTTGAACCATGTTTCCTGTCTTTTTGCATATCTCCTAGTATGAGTTTTGATCTTCTCAACAGCCTCTTCAAGACTTAATTCTCCATTAAGGTGCGAAATTATTTCTGAATAGCCAACGGTTTGTAGCGCTTGATTTTCTAACGAATACCCTTTTTGTAACAAACTTCTCACCTCATCTACCAATCCTTGCTGCATCATGTTATCTACCCGTTTTTCAATGCGTACATGTAAACTCGAACGAGGTCTACTAAGGCCGAAGACAAGGGTATCATTAGGGCATATGGCGGATTTGTTTGAGTGAAAGGAACTAAAGGGTTTACCTGTTTCGTAGTACACATCTAAGGCTCTAATAATGCGCTGAGGATTTAACCCATCCATTTTTCGAGCATAGTCTGCATCAACCCGGATGAGTTTTTTATAGAGTATCTCTATTCCCTCGGTTCTGGCTTGTTCTTTTAATTGAGTCACGCGCGCGGGGTTGGCTTTGGGCATAGGGTCTAAACCGTTTATTAAACTGCTTAGATATAGGGTGGATCCGCCCACATAAACCAATGGGGTGTTTGGATTAGCTTGGCGGTGTTCGGCATCCCATTGCTGAATACGTTCTAAAAAAGCAAAAGGTGAATCCGAATCTACTGGGTCCAAACTGTCCACATTAAAATGGGGGATCTGCTTGCGTTGCTCAACACTTACCTTAGCGGTTCCAATATCCAAATACCGATAAGACTGTCGGGCATCAACTGAAACTATGCTTGTGTTAAGTCTTTCTGCCAAGCGAATGGATAATTTGGTTTTACCAACTGCCGTCGGTCCTAGTAGTATAATTTTACGTATAGGACTTGGATTCATTGTTAATCCCATACAAGGCGTACGGAAACACGGTGTGTGCTACCCAGCTCAGCTCCACTACCCGCAAAGCCCATAAATCCATAGTCAATCGCAAATTTATAGACTTCCAATCCCATACCTAGAGTAGGCCGCATAGTCCACCCAGAAAGTGGATCTTGATATAAATCCGTTAAACCCACGCGTAAGGATAGGCGGTCTCTAAATACACCTTCCGCTCCGAGACGTGGCTCTAAGCTCCATGATCCCAGGTTTAGGTAATAGGCTTCTCTACCCTCAAACATGCTAAGTATATCAAAGGCAGTGTTGAATGCCCATTCTTTGTATTGAAAACCTCGTGCAATGCCCATCCGTAAAGATGGCCGGACGTATTCATCGGAACCTTCAGGAGTCTGATCGCCAAATACTTCTTCATAGCCGTCAAATTGATCTTGATTAACCGTCCAAACTTTTCGCAATGTGGTGGCATCTATCCACTGAATGCCCCAAAACCATTCATTCCAGCTACCTTGAGCTCCCAAGTCTAAACTGTAACCCCATGCATGTGCGAAAGGACCTAACTTTTGCCGAATAAATTTCAGTGAGCCCCCATAATAAATGGGCACATCACGCGGTGATTGCTCAGAAGCGTAAGATATATACCATGCCATATCAGTAGCACTGAAGCGAGTGATGTATTGTTCAACGTTTGCTTTAGGCCCTCCATTCTCCCCTCTATTTGGGTCCCAAGCATCTAACGTATTGGCGATGTTATCGACCCCTTGTCTAAAAAAACTAAGGGCCAACACCCCTCTGTCCTGAGGCAAAGGTAATGCTACAGATCCGTAGTCATAGCCCACAATACCTCCAAAGCGCTCAGAATGCATGTACATAATTTGCATGTTTTCAACCGTTCGCAAACCCGCCGGGTTCCAGTAAGCGGCACTAACCCCACGACTAATAGCCGCCTGTGCTCCGCCCATACTCAACGCTTTTGCACCTGCACCCACTCGCAAAAATTCACTGCCGTATTTCGCGTGAAGCGATTGAGACATAACATGCATTGGGGCACAAAACAGAAGTAAAATGACAAAAAGCCCTTTGCCACTGGGTAATGTTGATCTATACAAAATGATGCGATTTATTGTTTTTATACCCACCTTCTAAAGATATAAAATACACGGAAGTGAATTCGTAAAAATGAACGGTGCTTTGTTGCAGAGAGTACCGTATTTTCTTAGTATAAGCACATATGTTGGAAAGGGCAATCCAACCGTTAAACCGTCGAATAAATCCCTATAATTCAACCACCTATGAAATTTTCTGTAT
>CALKOA010000100.1 GCA_938091655.1 uncultured Balneolaceae bacterium
ATATGCCGGTTCAGTATAGCTTTATTGCCTATCCAAACGATCAATTAGGGCAAGGAAGTTCTGCACAAATAGCTCAGGATGGTCGTTTTGTTGCTAACCACTCTGGTAAATACTCTATTATTGCACGTTCGGGTGCTATACAGGCTACCCTGAATATTAGCGTCGAACCAAGAAACGTTCGTAGAAGTTTAGAAGTAGTTGGTAAAGGAATCGTGCCCGATGTCAAAACCTCTGATCTTTGGGTATGGGAAGGAGTTGATGGGCGAGACTATGCCATTACAGGGACTTGGGGAGCCCGAGGAGAAGCATTTTTGTGGGATGTTACCGATCCAAGTAATATACACACCATAGATACTGTACAGGTAGATGCACGTACCGTTAATGATGTAAAGGTATCTGAAGATGGTACCATTGCAGTAATCACACGAGAAGGAGCTTCGAATCGGAAAAATGGTATTATCATCCTAGACGTGACCAACCCCTCGGAAACTACAATTTTGTCAGAATATACCGATGGACTTACTGGAGGAGTACACAACACATTTATTTATGAAAACCACGTCTATGCAGTAAATAATGGCCGCAAATACGATATCATTAATATCGAAGATCCCCGCAATCCCTACACAGTTGGTGTATTTGAACTCGATACTCCTGGACATTCCATTCATGATGTCTGGATTGAAGACGGTATCGCATATTCTTCTAACTGGGGAGATGGAGTAGTGGTGGTAGATGTAGGGTCAACCAACTCAGCTGATATGCCTGGGGCAGGTGGAAGCCCAAATAATCCTACCCCACTTGGGAGTTACAGCTATCCAAGTGGGTGGAATCATGCCGCATTTCCGTTCAAATCTGAATCTACCGGAAAATTTTATGTGGCTGCAGGTGATGAAGCTTTCCCTTATGGTCTAGATACTCAGGGGCCTAATCGTGCTGCAGGATGGATACATTTTATCGAATTTGATGGCTGGGATAATCCAGATGAAGTGGCACGCTATCAGGTGCCTGAGGCAGGTTCTCATAACTACTGGATTGAAAACGATGTCATGTATGCTGCATTCTACAATGGCGGTTTACGAGTGGTTGATGTGTCTGGTGACCTAATGGGAGACTTGTATGAACAGGGCCGAGAAATTGCCCTCTTTTTACCTTCAGATCCCAACGCTGCTATACCAAATTCAACCTTTACTTGGGGACCCCAACCTTATAAGGGATTGATATTTCTTTCGGATTGGAATTCCGGCATCTGGGCAGTAAAACTGGGTGACCTCCAGAATTAAATTATTTATGTATTTAACGAGCTATATGTATGGATACTTATAAATCTTTTCCACTCAGACTAACTTTTCCAGCCTTTATAGGCTTTTTAGCGAATTTTGTACTATTACTCCTTATTACATTCTCCATAAATCTAAACGCACAAGTCTATCAAGTGTATGTGGCAGCTGAATCGGACGATGTCGTCCAACGAGTAAGTTTCGACGCTAACACCTCTCAAGGTTGGATTGATGCGAACATTTCCGTAGGCAAACTCCCCACTGAAACAGAGGGTCCTCACGGTCTTACCCTATCTCCCGATAAAAAACACTGGTTTGTTACTATTGCGCACGGTAATCCCTATGGTTATTTGGCAAAATACAGCACCGAAACACATAAACTAGAGGGCATGGTCGATCTTGGCTTATTCCCTGCAAGTATGGAAATTTCGGAGTTCACCGGTCTTTTATATGCAGTGAATTTCAATTTGCATGGAGAAATGGAACCTAGTAGCATGATGGTTGTTGACCCCGAGACCATGGATTTAATAGCTGAAATACCCACTGGAATTATGCCTCATGGAACTAGAATGAACTCTAGTGGCACTAAAGCTTATCATGTCTCTATGATGAGTGATGAGCTATTAGAAGTGGATACATATGGCTTTACGATAGCAAGAAGACTAGCACTAGCACCTAATCTGGATATAGAATCAACCACTGAGGAAACCGGAGTTGAAGACTTAAAAGAACTCCTTAACATGGATCAGAGTTCTGGGAGCCGGATGGGTTGGATGAAGGAAATGAACAACCAAAGCGCTTCATCAGGCCAACATTCACACTCCAGCAGTATGCAAACCAGCCATGGTAGCGATGCTGATACACTCGAGCCCATGGAACATAAGGCACATATGCATGACACGGCACCACAGATTAAACCCACTTGGGCAGATCCACACCCCAACGATGCATTCGTTTATGTCGCAGGGAATGGCTCTGATGAGCTCATAGAAATAGATGTGAAAAAATGGGCCATAGCTCGAAGAATTCCTACTGGAAAAGCTCCATATAATCTTGAAGTTAGTCCCAATGGAAAATGGCTAGTAAGCTCGTTAAAAGGCGCCGCAGCCACCAGTGTCGTTGATCTTTCTACCGGTGAGGAACTAGCTCAAATAGCTAATTCTAGGCGAGTTTCACATGGAGTAGCCATCAGTTCTGACAGTAAATATGCTTTTATATCTGTAGAGGGAATAGGCGGTCAAGCTGGCTCTGTTGACGTGATTTCATTGGAAGCATTAGAACGCGTTGCGGTTATTGAAACTGGAAAGCAAGCCGGGGGGATTAGTTTTTATGCACTTATCGAATAGTTCTGCGAATCACTAAATAGATTGGTTGAACAATTGGTTTACTAGTCATTGGGTTAATGTTGATGGTTACTCAAGTAAAAAAATCGAACAAAATGGTATTTTTGAGGTTGTATATTTTGCTGGTTTATGCATATATTTAGTCAAGGCTAAATTATTTATTAGCCTAACAAAACTCAAGTACCCTAGGCTTACCAGTTCTCATTAGGGACTCACTCTAAAAAAAATTTAAAAAGATACCATTATGATATTACCAGATTGGTTTCTTGTACTACACCCTATTGTACAGGCATTTATAGCTGGATTATTCACATGGGGTATGACCGCATTGGGAGCCTCCTTAGTCTTTTTTACCAAACAAGTGAGCTATAAATTACTCGATAGCATGATGGGCTTCGCTGCGGGAGTAATGATTGCTGCAAGTATATGGTCACTTATTTTACCTGCCATAGATATGGCCGAAGCACAGGGGCATATAGGATGGATACCTGCTGTGATCGGTTTTTTGTTAGGTGGATTAATTTTGCGTATTTGCGATCATTATCTACCTCATTTGCATATCGGACTCCCGAGAGATGAAGCTGAGGGTATTCCAACAAGTTGGAGACGTTCTACCCTTTTAATGCTTGCTATGACCCTTCATAATATCCCTGAAGGGTTGGCTATTGGGGTTCTTTTTGGAGCCGCAATTCAATCCGTTGACCTTGGAATGTCTGCTGCCTTAGCCCCTGCTATTGCATTGGCCATAGGTATTGGCATTCAAAATTTTCCTGAAGGGGTGGCTGTTTCTCTACCTTTTAGGAGAGATGGAATGGAAACAGGGAAAAGTTTTTGGTACGGGCAGCTTTCCGGCATCGTAGAACCTGTTTCGGCCGTTATTGGCGCAGCTGCTGTAATTCTTGTTCAACCTGTGCTACCCTATGCATTGGCTTTTGCTGCAGGTGCCATGATTTATGTGGTGGTTGAGGAGTTAATACCAGAAAGTCAAATGCACGGTAACACCGATATTGCAACCTTAGGCACCATGATTGGTTTCAGTGTGATGATGGTTCTTGATGTAGCCTTAGGCTAAGAAGGCTATTATGAATGTAATCGAGTATAACCTAGGCTAAAAAATTCCCAGTTAGCGGTGGAACCAGTTCATAATTGAGTTCAATGTATCCGAACTAAAATCCTTGGTGCGGACACTGAGCTCGTGAGAACCGGAGACCACACTAAACATGACATGATATAGCCTTTTACGTTTCTGTAAAGTGTGTTGTGAGTTACCAATGGATTGAATACGTATTTTTGGAATCCAAATCTGCTTTCTAGCGATTACTCTATACCTTATATATAGGTGCTTTGAGGAAAGCCCTAGCTCAGTATCCTTGTAGGTAATCCACCCATAAAGTGTGGCAGGAATACTTAGCAGAGCTGCCGAGGCTAACCAAGGTATCCAGTAAAGACCCAATAGAGTTGGGAATAACCAAAGATAATTGGGCCTTCGTAGGTAGCGGAAAAAAGCTTTTCCTGGAGCCTTAGCATACATGTGAAGCTCGTGTTCATCGTTTGACTCCAAGAAGTTTTGTGGGGGGATTGAGGATTCATTTACATAGGAAAGAAAGTCTTGGGTTGAGTCCTGAAGTTCTTGTCTGGTTTGCTGGCTAATCCCCTGGGCTAGTTCCCAACCCTCAAAAAACTGCTGGAAAAAGGCCTTGCGTTCATGGCCATAGATTAGAGGAGCTACCAGTAGAGATCGTTGCTGCTGGCCTTGCTGATGTCCTGCACTAATGATAGAGAGAGATTCTAGACCAAATGGCTGGCGCAATAGTCCTTCAGTGGAGCTTATTGCTTGAATTCTATGATAAGGCACGGTAGTTTGAATACGTTCAAGTAAACCTCGGGAGATGTGTAATTCTTTACCCACTTTGCGAATGGTGAAGCCGTAATAGCGTACAATGCTCGATAAAATGGATAGTAGATATGAAACCAAAATAACCGACGCTATGCTAAAGAGCACAAAGAACAAGCCCGGCTGCTGTATTACTGGTATACGGTCAACAATCCACTGGATGTTTTCATCGGTAATAAAGTCTGATAGTTGCCCTAATATGGTGCCCAGGATAGTAGCAATGATCCCAAACTCACCCGAAGTTAGTGCTAAGTAGAGTAAGCGTTTATTGGATAAGGTCCACTCAGAATGATGGTTGGTATGCGGTTGATGATTAGGAGGCGGAGTTAGCTTAGCGTGGGAAAGTTCTGATTGATTTGGCAGTGGACTTTTTTGTAGTTCTTCTTGGCTCAATTCGAAGTTTAACTCCGATTCTTCGGCAATTTTAGGGTTTAATACATTCACAATAGTACGGGCCGTTTCGGCATCCAACGCAGAAAGTACCGCACGTTCCGACCCCCCTCCTGCAGTCTGAATGGTTAAGGAGACCAAACCAAATATCCGTTGAATAATACCGGCAGAAATTTCGGTTACTTGGACTCTGTTTTTATGGATATAGAGTTTTTTCTGAACAAAAATTCCTTTGTGTATATGTATTTCGTCTTCTAATAATTGATACTTGAAACGAAACCAACCCATAATTCCGAGACCAAAAGCAGATATGAGACCTATTCCAACAAACCAAACGAGATAGGATGATTCGTTTCGCGAGCCCACAATAAATAGAATGACAAGGGTAAGTACATTTTGCTTTATGACTTCTAACACCCCAGTAATGGTCGCTACCCAATGCAGTCGCTGAAACTCAAACATCTTCTTTTACCAACCGCACCAAATCGGTGATTTTATCTTTGAGTTCCTGGGAAAGATCCTCTTCTAATGCGGGAATTTCGTGAGAAGTAGCAGCATTTGAAAAGCGAATAACCGACAAACCATAGGATCGATAAATAGGACCCTGACGAGTATCTACATGTTGGATTCGATTAATGGGTACCTCTGTATGTTGCACCCATATGATACCCCGACGCATCTGAATTCCTTTATCATCAACCTGATAGCTCCACCGTGACCATCGAAGCTGAGGAAGAAAAGACACGATAAGGGCATAGATTATGATAGCTATAATCGCCGTACCTATTGCCCATTCTAAGGCGACTACCTCTTTTGTATGAAGGAAGTAAAGAAAAGCAGCTGGAACAAAAAGAAAAAGTCCACTTAGGGCGAATTGCAGACGCCAAGCAGGAATTGCATTAGGATGAATACGTTCTTCAAGCATAGTATTTAATTTGGTGAGGATCTAAGAGTTCCATAAGGTTCTTAAATTTTAGCAGGGTCTTGAATTTTAGCAGGTTCTTGAACCCGTAACATGAGTAAAAAACCGAGGGCAAGCAACACTAAGACAACCGACATCCCTATTCGTTGGCTTGCAAATAGTACCGTTACCCAACCCAATAATTTGGGACCAATAAATGCTGTAGCTTTCCCAG
>CALKOA010000101.1 GCA_938091655.1 uncultured Balneolaceae bacterium
TATCTCAGCAGGAATGCGATACTCTGGTAGCGGAATTAGAACGAATATTGAAAGAAGATATCGAAACCGGCCAATTCATTATAAATGATGGAGTAGAAGATATTCACTCCCAAATTGAATTTATGTTAACCGAGAAATTGGGATCGTTAGGAAAGAAGATTCATGCGGGTAGGTCAAGAAATGACCAAGTACTGGTCGATTTGAAGCTGTATTTTCGGGATGAAATAGTAAAGCTTACAGGGCAAATAGAGGCTCTGTTCGAAGCACTTTTAGCGCAGAGTGAAAAGCACAAAGAAGTGCTACTACCGGGCTATACCCATACGCAGGCAGCAATGCCGTCTAGCTTTGGATTATGGTTTGGGGCTTATGCCGAAGCTTTAGTAGATGACACACATCAACTCTATGCGAGTTATAATATAGCCAATCAAAATCCATTGGGTTCGGCCGCTGGTTACGGTTCTTCCTTTCCGCTTGATAGAGATTACACCACTGAATTGCTGGAGTTTAAAGGAATGAACGTGAATGTTGTGTATGCACAAATGGGGCGAGGCAAGGTAGAGCAGAGTGTAAGTTTTGCATTGGCTGCGTTGGCCCAAACTATCAATAAATTATCTTCGGATATCTGCTTGTATAACAGTGGTAACTTTGGCTTTATCACCCTGCCGGATGAGTTGACTACTGGTAGTAGTATTATGCCGCATAAAAAAAATCCGGATGTATTTGAATTAATGAGGGCTAAAAGCGCGGTCATAAGGGCACTGCCAGCATCAATTGCACAACTCACAGGAAATTTAACTTCAGGCTACCACCGTGATTTTCAGTTATTGAAGGATCTTATTTTCCCTGCATTGGACGATGTAAAAGCCATGTTGGATATGTGTACCTATGCAATTCCCAAAATAAAACCGGTGAAAAATTTGTTAGATGGTTCACAGTACGACGTTTTGTTTTCTGTTGAGCGAGTGAACGACTTAGTAATGTCTGGCTTAAGTTTTAGAGATGCCTATGTTCAAGTGGGTAATGAACTGGCTGATGGAAGCTTTATACCGCCAAAAGATCTAAATCACAGCCTTGTGGGTAGTTTGGGAAATTTGGAAAATAATCGCATTGAAAAGAACATGAAAGATTTGATGCAATTGTTTGTATGATTGAACTCTTTAGGCTAGATTTACACGACTGATTTTTTTAATAGAGTTAGTTGGTTACTAATAGATTTTTTGATTCACGGGGTTACAGTTATTGTTTTTTGTCTATATAAATACCAATGAGCACTAACATGGATAAATATTTACAGTGTGTATGGGAAAAAACAATAGAAGACCTAGATTGGTTTGGCTTTCAGCATTATTCGTTGTGTACAGTGTAAGTTTTGTATACGAGAATATTTTGAATGCGAAACAGGTTGGAGAGATAGCCCAGCTAAGAGCGCAAGTGCAAACGATGAATGATCAGGCATCTTCCTCTTCTAGGCAACAAAACACGCAAGGGGTGAGAATGAGACCACCAACCCTTTCTGAAATTGACCAGCGCGTTCAGCTGATGAATTCCCCTTATTCCATTGCTTATACATATCTAATGTTTGGGAGGTCGATGTCGAGATCAGCACCGAACATAATACCAGAGGTTATTAATCGAGTGAGCCAGCTAGAGGGAATAAACATGCTGGAAAAACAAAGCTATATTGCTGATTTGTATGCTCAACTATATAAGGTTTCTGATGTAGATTCTGCTCTAATATTTTTTAATGAAGCTGAACAAGCCTACGAGCAGTTGGGCAAGTATAACGATCTAATTCGGGTTATTATCTCAAAAGCCCGTTTATTTGTGCGAAATAATGACTACTTAGCCGCAGAGGCACTTTATTTTAGTGCATTAGATATAGCCAAACAAGCTCATTTACCCATAGAAGTAACAGAGCGATATCGATCAGAATTACTCAATTTATCTATTCTAAGTTAGGTGCTAAAAACCGAGCGGACGCAATCTCTAAAGCCTATGCTAAGAATATTTTTAGGCGAAGTGAGTAAACATCTCAGGACTTTCTCACCTTTTTTAGTACACATTAAAAGAAACGGTCTAGAAGAGCTTTGGATTGCTGTACATAGTTTCCACCAAACAATAGAGCATGAACAAGTAAAGGATAAAGTTGACATAGTTTTTGGCGTTCTTCCCAGCCAGTTTGCAAAGGGTACTCCGTTTGATACCCATCATAAAAGGCTGGATTAAAGCCTCCAAATAAGGTAGTCATTGCAAGTTCCATTTCTCTATGCCCGTAATATACTGCTGGATCAAAAATGGCCGCTTGACCCTGTTTGGTAAATAGATAATTACCAGACCAAAGATCTCCGTGCAGAAGTGCGGGAGGTTCATCAGGAAAAATGACATAGGTGTAGTTAAACACACGCTCAAAAATACGACTATACTTATTACTAAGTAACCCACCTTCCATTGCCTTATTGGCCAACGGTTCTATTCGCTCTCTAATAAAGAATTCTAACCAATCGGCATGATAGCGATTCGACTGATCGATGGACCCAATGTAATTATCTTCTGAAAAGCCGAATAATTCATTACTACTTTTATGCAATTTGGCGATATCCACTCCAAATTGGAAATCATTGCCCTGTTTTTCTTCTTCAAAGTATTCCAGTAACAAATAGGAGTTATTGTGTGAGATGACCTCAGGTATTACTAAAGAAGTGTTAACAGACCGTAATGTATTCAGTCCTTTTGCTTCTTGAGTAAATATCGATTTAGATGCATTAAGATTCCCTTTGTGAAATTTGAGAAAAAAAGCTTGGCCATCCTCTAATTCAATTTTTAAAGCCTCGGAAATATCCCCACCCTGTACCGATGTAGCTCTTTTGATTGGAGCAAATAATACGGATTCAACCTCAGCTTGTATTAACCCTGGAATATGTTGTACACTCATACTTACTCAGTTAATTAATTCATCTAAAATACTATTTTTGACCCTAGTGAAATCATGATCGCCGGTGATGCGCACCAATTGAGTGGAGGCAAATATAGAACTTAAAATCCGCAGGGCAGTGGTCCGAGCATTTTG
>CALKOA010000102.1 GCA_938091655.1 uncultured Balneolaceae bacterium
TCGGTCTGATAGGTTTCAACTATGGCAGAAAGTACCCTAGGAAGCGCCAGCCCTGAGCCATTAAGAGTATGGACCATTTCGGTCTCTTTCTCCCCTTTTCTGTATCTAAGTTGCATTCTTCTGGCTTGAAATGCCTCAAAATTAGAACAAGAACTCACCTCTAACCACCGTTGTTGACCTGGGCTCCAAACTTCTACATCATATTTCTTTGTTTGAGTGAAACCCATATCACCTGTACACATGAGCAAGGTCTGGTAGGCTAAGCCTAATTTTTGAAGTAGCGACTCCACATGTACCCGCAACAATTCCAACGTTGCATACGACTCTTCTGGCTTAACAAAATGAACTAGTTCCACCTTATCAAATTGATGCAATCTGTTTAACCCTCTTACGTCTTTGCCATACGATCCTGCCTCTCTTCTCCAACAAGGAGTGTGGCATACATAACGAATCGGTAACTGTTCTTCAGAAAGTATCTCGTCTCTATGAAAGTTGGTTACCGGTACTTCAGCAGTGGGTATCGCAAAAAAACCATCCCTTGGATTCTCATACATCATATCTTCTTTGTCAGGAATTTGACCTGTGCCTTGAGCTGAATCCTCATTAATAAAATAAGGGGCTTGCATTTCAATATAGCCTGCTTTATTAGCCTCATCTATAAAAAAATGAATGAGCGCTCGCTGCAACTGCGCTAGGGGTCCAAGGTAAAAAGGAAAACCTGCACCCGTAACCTTCACCCCTCGCTCAAAGTCCAACCAACCATGTCTCTCTAAGATATCCCAATGCGGTTTTAGCCATGATTGTGTATCGGGTGAGCCCCACGTACCGTACACTTGATTATCTTCTTCTGAACGTCCAATCGGAACACTTGGATGCGCAACATTAGGTATCCGAAGTAACAATGATGTACGCTCCTCAGCAATCATATTCAACTGATCTTCCAATTCTTTGACTTCATCTTTAGATTTAGATGTTTCCCTAATAATGGCTTGAGCTTCCTCTTTTTTACCACTTGCCATCAAAGCCCCAATTTGTTTTGCCGCCTTATTACTTTGAGCCCGAAGTGTATCTACCTGATGGACCAATTGCCGCCACTGTTCATCTGTGTCAATGACTTGTTGGACAAGTTGAACATTCTTCTCCCCTTTATTATTCATTGAATTTATGACTAACTCTGGGTTTTCCTTTATAAATGTGATATCTAACATGCTGCTTTAATTAAGTTACCACTCAAAGATACAAGGTCTGGAAACATTTAGTTGAGCTTTTTTACTTGTTAAAGATGATAAAGTGATTCCCTTTTATTCACTACTTTTGTATTTTATTCTTTAGAAATTTAGGAAAGCCATCCTATATTTTAGATTATTTAGGCAATTCAACACTCTTGCCAACCTAAGGTGGGCGCTCATCCAACCATATATTTCCATCAAATAAACCGTCCAGAACATGATACCACTACTTGACGATATTGACGTTAAAATTTTGAATCACCTACAAGAACATGGCAGAGCTCAGCGCAATAAAATTGCGGAACTCGTAGGATTATCTGTACCATCTGTTTCAGAGCGCATGAAAAAACTAGAAGAGCGTGGGCTAATTAAGGGATACCACGCTATTCTTAACGATAAAGATTTTCATTTTGACATTAGCGCCTTTCTGTTTGTTCAAGTAGACGGTTCTGAGAATTACAGTAATTTTGTTGAAGAAACATTGAGAGAATCTGAAATTTTAGAGTGCCACAGTATTACCGGTGAGGGCTCACACCTATTAAAAGTGCGCACAAAGAATACGGCCTCATTCGAGCGTCTCTTATCACGTATTCAATCCTGGGATGGGGTGGACAAAACTCGATCAAATTTGGTTCTTTCTAGTTTTAAGGAAACACGAAGCTTACCTATTGAGCAATCCACTGAATTACTAAAACGCTAGTCTAGCCCTAATAAGAGTCTTTCCTATCCTACCTCTGTAACAAATTTCGTATATTACGACATAATGTCATAATAATAGATATGGATAGAGAAGTATTTCAACAACAATTTGGGCTTTTAGGTAGTTCTGATGCACTCCGCCAGGTAGTGGATAAGATAATGCAGGTTGCAAAAACTGACATTACCGTTCTCTTACAAGGTGAAAGTGGTGTAGGTAAAGATGTTACTGCCCGTGCTATTCATGGCATGAGCCATCGTAAACAAAACGAGCTTATCATTGTAAATTGCGGCGCTATTCCTGAAGGCATCATTGAAAGTGAACTATTTGGGCATGAGAAAGGTGCCTTTACCGGGGCAAACGATACTCGACAGGGGTACTTTGAAAAAGCCAACGGTGGAACTATTTTTTTGGATGAAATAGGTGATACACCAAAAAATGTTCAAGTGAAACTACTTAGAATTTTAGAAAATGGAGAATTCTTTAGGGTTGGCTCATCTAAAGTTCAAACGACAGATGTTAGAATTATTGCCGCCACCAATAAAGATCTTTGGGAATTAGTAGAAGAAGGAAGTTTTAGAGAGGATTTATATTACCGATTAGATACCGTTCAAATCCACCTCCCCGCATTACGCGATAGATCGGAAGATATAATTCCCATTTTCAGAAATTTTGTAGAACATTATTCCAGAAAATACGACTCCGTATTCAGAGGATTCTCTGATGAAGCAAAAGCCTTACTTAGCTCCTATCGTTGGCCTGGTAATATTCGTGAGCTTCGAAATGTTGCCGAACAGCTTGTAGTACTAGAGAAGTCACAATTTGTCGACGTTGACACCCTTAGGAAATATTTAAAAGGACGTCAAAGTGTAGGTTCTGCTGATAATTTACCCATGCTACAAGGAAACTTAGATAATACTGATAGCAGAAATCAACAATCTGCTCATCAAGGTTCGGAATTAATCTATCGCGCTCTACTTGAAATGAGTAACGATATTGGTGATCTAAAAAAGATGCTAGCTAATCTAGTTTACACGCTGTTCTCAAATAAAAACAATCCTCAATTACCCGCTTTACTAGGTGTAGGAGGACATCCATCATCACTGGACAGTGTTAACGAGAATGCTCACAACAGGTTAACAAATCCAATAGATTATTCTAATCCTGGGCACATTAAACTAGATCACACTCATAGCGCTCATAATCAAGATGCTATGAGTTACCCCGCTAGACATCAAAAGAGTGACATTAAGGGAGAAGAATTTGAGCCTTATGATGAACCAATTCAGGAAGATGAGGATGAATTTGTATTACAATTAAAAGGAAAAGAAATCCCTTCGCTCGAGGAAACCGAAAAATTTCTTATTCAAAAAGCGTTGGAAATTTTTGATGGTAATAGGCGTAAAGCTTCTGAAACATTAGGTATTAGTGAAAGGACTTTATACCGGAAATTGGATCAATTCGGATTAGAAAAGAAATAATAATTACGTATTAATACACTAGATATGGAACATGGAGCGAATTCCGTATATCGGACTAGCCCAATTACGAGGTGGTTAAAAAAAAGGGGCTTCATCTATTTCTTTTTGGGCATAATGAGCCTTCACATCTCATGTCTTAGTTATAGTTTTACAGGAGCCTCTATACCTGAAGGGGTTAACACCATTTATATACCCTTCTTCCCAGATCAATCTGGTAGTGGTTTAGGGGATTTAAGTGACCGACTGAATACTACCCTGATAGAACGATTTGTGAATCAAAGTAGATTGCAATTAGCCTCTAATCTAGAATCTGCAGATGCATTCATAGAAGGCCGCATCCAAACATATAGTAACCGGCCCTTCGCTATCGGCGGAAATGAGCAGGCCAACCAAAACCAAGTTAGTATTACGGTGCAAGCCCGATTTCAATATGCAAGCAGCGAAGAAGCGCTTTGGAATAAAAGTTTCTCAAGTAGCTTCACTTATGATCCCACCGAAGATCCAATTAATGGGGAATTAGAGGCGGCTACCGAAGCATTATCTCAGATAGCCAACAATATGTTCAACGATGCTGTCAGTAATTGGTAAAGATTCCCGCCAGGTCTACTGAATCAAACATAATCAATCTGTGAATTCAATTGCAGACTACCAGGATACTAAAATACATTTTCACTTTTTATCTGTAGCATAAAGCCAATATATTAGGCATTCATGAAGACTTTTCCTTTTACCATACCGCCCTCTCTAAATAGTTACGTTGAACAATTCGAAACTGATCCAGTGCGAATGACACGAAAGCTTGAGCGTCAGGTTGCAAAAAGAGACCCTGACGCGGTAGGACACTTCTTGTTGGCTTGGTTTCATCATGTTCAAGGCAATCAAAATAAAGCCATTGCGGAGGCTCTTAAAGCTAAAACCTATGCTCCCGGTAGTCCACTAATGGAGCACTTGCATTACTTTTTATTACATCCTGAACAATTTGAAGCCAAAATTCCCCAATCTAGCAAAAAGGGGAGAAAAGTATTGGTTCAAGGATCCAGAACTGCTCAAATACTTGATTTAGACCGACTTATCGAACTCTTAGAAGCAGTTGAAAGCCAACGCGTAAATTATTCCTACGAAGAAGTAAGTGATGAAGATTTAAGTGAGGACTCATCGGACGTTGCCGAGATTATATCGGAGACTTTAGCAAAGATACATGAGGCACAAGGCAACAAAAAGGAAGCTATTCATATGTATGAACGCCTTGTTATTGTGAACGAAGAGAAAGCCGACACCTATACAAGTAAAATTGAAGCGTTGAAGTCTAATCAATAGTACACTATACCCATTGAATAGCCAATCTTAACTTCAATTAAGATTGTATTCATCTATTTTAGTATTTCTTGCCTGTTATCCCAAATAAGGATTATGCAGTTTTTCGTGGCCAATAGTTGTAGCTGGTCCATGCCCAGGATACACCCTTACTTGGTCTCCTAGTAATAGCAATTCCTGGTGAATACTATTAAGCAATAACGATAAATCACCCTTATAAAGATCTGTTCTACCTATGCTTTCTTTAAAGAGCGCATCACCGGAAAGTAATAGCCCATCATTTTCAACAAAAAACGAACAATGATCGGGTGCATGACCTGGCGTGTAAAGTACTTTTATTTCTACTCTTTGTAGCTTTATAATTTGGTTATGAGTCAAAGATAGAGGAGTGACTGAAGGAAGAATGGCATTAAACCCAAACATGCGAGCTTGATGCTCAAAATTTTCCCATAAAAAAGGTTCTTTGTTAAAATGGTACACCGGAGAATCGATTGTTTGCAGAAGACGTTGCAAACCTAAAATATGGTCTACATGGGCGTGGGTTAGAAGTATACCATCAACTTCAATGTAATGCGTTGCCAAAAATTCAAAAAATGTGTTGAATTCTTTTTCATTTGAAAAACCCGCATCTATTAAGAGTGCATGCTTAGGATTATCCCAAAGCAAATAGGTATTTTGTGCGAATGGCCCTACTTCGAAGCGCTGAATATGCATAAAAAAAGCCATCCTGAAGATGGCTCTAAATTACTTTTTCTTGTCGTACATGCGCTTGAATCGATCAACTCGACCAGCTTTGGACGTGAAATTGGTATTTTTGGTATAGAAAGGATGATTACGTGAATCAACTTCTGGCTTGTAAACACCATCTTTTGTATTCAACGTACTACGTGTTTTCATTTCAGTACCGTCACTTAATAAGACGGTTACTTCTTTATAATCTGGGTGAATGCCTGCTTTCATATTCCTATCGTTTATTATTCAGAAACCAAAGATAAAGAATAATCTGTTATCTCTCAATTTATTCGTTAATAATAATTCTTTTATTCTAGATCGTAACCAGAACTGGTATCTAATTGGTCTAACATGCTACCCAACATGTCAGTATATCTAGTGGATTGATTTATTTCTTCCTTTCCAAGCATAGAATGCTGATGAAGAGCCTCCAAAGTAATGTCCATCCAAGCAAGGATGTCTAGTTCGTTTGTTGTCTCACCCATTACTCCAGTTACAGCAGTTTGTAAACCTTTTACTTCATTTAGTGCTTCCCTGTACTCTTCATCATTAATGTGATCGCCTAAGATTAATTCACTCCCCAACTCGAAATGCAAACCTATTGGCTCATAAATCGATGGAGATTCCTCATTTCGCTTCGAAGGGTCTGGGAAATGGTTTTTGTATACTTTGGTAATTGCCTTACCAACAATTAGTTTTGCCACATTAATGGCACCCTCCTGTTCTCCTTCATAGACTAGCTCTAACTTACCTGTCAATGCTGGTATAATGTGATATAGGTCACTTACTCTAATTTGAGTTTTATCAATCCCAAGTAGCAATGCTCTTCTTTCTGCCGCGCTAACCATTTGCTCCATTGCTGTAATGGTCATTCGAGTAGATACACCACTCTTCTGATCTATGTACTCGGATGATCTAGCCTCGAAAGCAACTTGTTCCAATATATGCCTAAAGACATCAGGAATTTGAATCTCCACGCTCATTTCTCTTTGTGCCCAAGACTCCTGAGCGGTAATTTTAATTGCAGTCTCAATATCCTTAGGATAATGAGTAATAATTTGGGCGTCTATTCGATCTTTTAGTGGAGTGATTATGTTTCCACGATTGGTATAATCTTCGGGATTAGCTGAAAATGCCATGCATACATCCAAAGGTATTCTAAACTTGAAACCTCTAATCTGAATATCCCGCTCTTGCATAATATTAAGTAGAGCAACCTGAATTCTCGGTTGTAAATCAGGTAATTCGTTGATAATAAAAATACCCCTGTTAGACCTTGGTATTAGCCCAAAATTTATAGAATCTTCGTGGGATAAGTCTAACTTTTGCGAGGCAGCTTTAATCGGGTCAATATCACCGATTAGATCAGAAACGGTGGTGTCTGGTGTTGCTAGTTTCTCGCTAAAACGCTCTTCTCGGCTCACCCACGAGATTGGAGTGTCATCACCCATATCCTGAAGGATTTCACGAGCAAAGCGTGATAAAGGACGAAATGGGTCATCGTTAATAATGGATCCTTTGACAATGGGCATGTGCTCATCTAACAAATAAATCATTTGGCGAAGTAAGCGGGTTTTTCCCTGACCTCTCAAGCCAAGCAGTATAAAGTCATGTTTAGCTAGTATAGCTTGCTGTATCTGTGGTATTACCGTTTCCTCATATCCTAGAATCCCATCAAATGTGACCTGATCGGATTTCATTCGTGCAATCAAGTTCTTGCGCATCTCTTCTTTTACAGATACACTTTTCCACCCTGTTTCTTTTAGGTCTCCTAAGCTACTAACCTTCTCATTAAGTCCCATGTCGGCCGTTTTTTGTGTCATTTTTATCTTTAGAATGTTGTGTATCTATTCAATTAAACTCTGGGTTTCAGCTAATCATTCACTTTGTACTAAGAAATATTTCGCATTTTAGCACCACTTTCAAACCTTTTTAACACCCCTAGGAACGTTCAAAGCCATTTAATAATTCTTGATGATAGATTACAAAAACGTAGTCATCAAAAATACCAGTTAAAACAAACCAATTTATGTCCAAGCCAATTGCAGTAATCCTAGGTGGTAGCGGTGGATTAGGTGAAGCTATAGCCCATCACTTATTTGAAGTTCATAATTACAAAATAGTCATCACCTCTAGAGATCAGGCAAAGGCCGAGATTATAGCTGGTAAAATTAACCAAAAAGGTGGTGAAGCATATGCCATACCAGTCAACGTAACAAATGCTAGCGCTCTGGCTCAGGTAGCTGCACAAATCAACCGTGAATTAGGCCCTGTAGATGCACTCATTCACGCCTATGGGAAAGGGGTCATACAGGCATCTGCTGATATCAACCCAGAATTAGCAGCTCAAGTTGTAAATACTAATGTATTGGGCACATTTTTGGCAACCCAGGCATTTCTCGGGTATATGAACACCGAACATTCCCGAATGATCTACTTCCCTGGCACCATGGGTAAATACATTATGAGGAATTCCGCACTTTATTCAGCAACCAAATTTGCTATTCAAGGAATGGTAAAAGGACTGGTTGAAGAACACAAAAGATCCAACACCCAGTTTTCATTGTTGTATTTAGGAGGTGTGGACACTCCTTTTTGGGACGATGAGGACGTTCAAATGAAAGTGAAAAAAGAGGCAATGTTAAACCCTGCTGTAATTGCTAAGGTCGTGGGTAATATACTTGGACTACCTTCTACTCACGTTGTGAATGAAATGGTGATTCAGCCGAATTCACATCAACTCGTGTAGAACGGTTTCATGATAAAGCCGGTACTATCTTTACATAAGATAAAAGCCAACAAAACTAGGAGTTTAGTCAGTTGCTACGGGACAGCGGTCTATAGCTGTACTGTAAGCTGAGCTAAGTATACTTAATGCTTGGTCTATTTCGACTTTTGAAACAGTCAAGGCAGGCCTAAAACGTATAGTCTTATCTCCACAACCCAAAATCATTAGCCCTTGCTCCATGCATTCAGAAACTACGGCATTTCGAGCATGCACATTAGGCAAATCAATAGCGCACATAAGACCTTTACCACGAGGGTTAGAAAAGTGAGCGTGTTTTGCTGACAAATGATGCAGTCCTTCAAGTAAGTCATCTCCGAGATTAGCCGCATTCTCCACTAAGTTATCTTGCTCAATAACTTCAAGTATACGTTGGAACCGCACCATATCAACCAGGTTACCACCCCATGTAGAGTTAATTCTAGAAGACACTTTAAAACAGTTTGTTTCTACTTCATCGAGGCGCTTGCCGGCTAATATTCCACAAACCTGAGCTTTTTTTCCAAAAGCAATGATGTCAGGTTCAACGAAATGTTCATGTGCCCAAAATTTACCAGTTAATCCAACACCTGTTTGCACCTCATCATAAATAAGTAAAGCTTCGTAGGTATCTGCTAGTTTGCGTAATTCTTTATGAAACTCTTGCCGAAAGTGACGATCCCCACCCTCTGCCTGAATGGGTTCAATAAGAATACAAGCTATCTCATCTTTATGTATCTCAAAAAATCGTTTAGCTTGTTGTATGGCTAAATGCTCTTGCTTTGCGACATGTTCAATCGTTTCCTCGGTCTCAGGGTAGTGATTGGCCGGACTAGTTACTCGAGGCCAATTAAACTTAGGAAAATACTTTACCTTATCAGGCACAGTGTTGGTAACGGATAAGGTATATCCTGTTCGTCCATGGAAGGCATGCTCAAAATGAAGAACTAAATGACCTTTTTCTTCTCTATATCCTCGTTCGAAGTTTTTCTGAACTTTCCAGTCAAAGGCCACTTTCATCGCGTTTTCAACTGCAAGTGCACCACCGGAGATGAAAAAAGCATGGGGTAAATAATCAGGTATACCAACGCGCTCAAAAGTTTCCATAAACTCAGCCATATATTCTGTGTAGATGTCTGAGTTGGATGGTTTGTTTATAGCGGCTTTCCCAATTCTGCGAATAAATTCATCGTTATCCAAAGCAGGGTGATTCATACCGAGTGGATTCGAAGCAAAAAAGGTGAAAAAGTCCAAATATTCTTTCTTGGTCACTTTATCTACTAAGTAACTTCCATGACTTTTATCTAAATCAAGAACCATATCGTACCCATCGGCTAAGATATGCTTAGCTAAAGTTGATCTAACATCACTGGCTTTTATGTTTGTGTGACTCATAATGACTAATATCTTATTTAAAGTGTTTAAACCGATGAGCGAAGTACAATTAAACTAGTAAATACATCTATTGGACTCAAGAAATAAGTCAGGGAATACATAATTCTTATGTTATTTAATAGTTAAAGAAAAGTGTTGACCTTGGTTCCTATTAAGTTGTATATTTGAAGTTCTAAATCGCGGGGTGGAGCAGCTGGTAGCTCGTCGGGCTCATAACCCGAAGGTCGCAGGTTCGAATCCTGTCCCCGCCACTAGTATAAAGGCCGTTTCAGAGTTTCTGAAGTGGCCTTTTTTTTTGCAAAAGGTTTACGTTTAGCATTCAGTATGTATAAGAAATCATAATCCAAACAAAAATATATTGACAAAAAAAAAGCCTCGCATTACTGCGAGGCTTTTAAATTCATAGCTAAGTTGAATTATCTCCAACCGCCAGTAGAGGCACCGGGACCACCAACACCACCAAAGGTGTAGAATGGTAATTCATAACCTAGCGTCTCTAGAATTTTGGCTGGTAGCGGGAAATGTAATGGTGAACCTGCTTGAAGCATATCCATACCACGCATATCCATCCACTCATTGCCTTTTCCAGTAAGATACTGTTCGATCATTCGTTCATGATGTACTGCATTCATCACAGCGTCAGCTGTAGCAGCTACTGCAGGTAACCCACCACGAACTGTTCTTGCGCCAGCAGGATCATTAACAATCGCAGCAGCAGCAGCAACATTACCCTGTTGTACTAATGCTTCTGCGTGGAGCATATGCATTTCACTTAGGGTAATTTGAGGCAAGACTTTATCATATGGTCCAATGTAATCAGCATGCTTCGTGAATCTGAAATTAGAGAAGAAATATAATCCACGTTCCGGTCTAAAGTTATTAGAAGATAAGTAGCTGTAGTCTGACCATAGACGATCATCCACTTCAGCAACATCAGCGATTCGTGCTGAGTCTGGAGCTGGGTGATTTAAACCATCATTTGACCAACTAACATAGCTATCATCCATCATATTTATAAGACGCATATCAACTCTAGCCCATCCTGGATAAGTTAGATATACTAGCATTTCATTATACCAAAAGCCAGTCTCCCATGCATCGTTATGGATGCTAAAATCAGAGTCTATTGCGTTAGCAACGTGTGATTGAACTGCAGCCCAATCAACTGCACTTCTTTCAGCCTTCGTGCGAGCAACATTAGCCATGAATCTAGCTGCAAAAGCATGAATTACTTGAGCAAATTGATCATTACTTAAACCACCTGGTGTGTTAATGACACTCTCAGATATGTTGAAGCTGTTAGCTTTGGCAATAGTGGCTGCAGCAACCAACTTAGTAATAGCATGATCCATGATATCACTGTAAGGTACTAATGTTGGACTAGATAGTTCTTCAGTTGTCGTATTCTCATCAACTATATATGCTTGGTCAAAAACCATGGCAATATAGCCAGTGGATAAACCTTGCATAAATTTTGCGAGGGCCTCAACTCTTTTTGCATCTG
>CALKOA010000103.1 GCA_938091655.1 uncultured Balneolaceae bacterium
ACTAGACACAATGAATTCCTCGACGCTTGCGTATCGAAGTACCCCTTCTAGTATCAGTAAGCCCGCTAAAAATACGTCTGCTCTACCCAGCATTACTTCGGGATGTAATTCAATCAATTGTTCGTAAGTATGCAAACTGAAAATCTCAATACTCTTGGCTAATTTATCGGTGTTTAATCGGTAATTATTTATTCGGGATAATTGATAAGGAAACAGCTGTTGATCAATAGCTGCTAACGAGGTAGCTGTACCAGAGACTGCAACTACCTGTGTATTAGGAGGGAATCGTAGTTTCGTTGACTCCAATAATTCTTCTATTGAACGCCTGCACTCTCCTATCTCTTCTTGATAAGGGGGATTGTGAAACAAATAACGTTCATTGAACCTAACACATCCCATATCAACTGAAATTCCACGTAACCATTGAGCTGAGTCGCCCATTGCTAATTCGGTACTACCCCCACCAATATCTACTACTAATATAGAGTTTGATTCTACCTGCGTTTGACTGATCGCTCCTAAATAGGTGTATTTCGCTTCTTCTTCCCCACTTAGAATCTGAATTTCAAAGCCTACAAACTCCTTGACTAGAGACAAAAATTCGTTTTTATTGGCCGCATCTCGAACAGCACTTGTCGCCGTGACTCGTGTTTTTTTGAGTACTCCATCACCATAGGTTTGGATAATCTCGGCATACTCCTTTAATACCTCAAGAACCCTATCTATACTCTGCCTCGCGAGAACACCATTAGAATCTACCATAGCACCCAATCTAGGCAAACGCTGGACATCTTCATGTACCTGCAGTCCTAGTTCTGTTTGCTCGCCAATGAGCAGCAAAACAGAATTAGTACCTATATCAATTGATGCTGTATACAATAGTTTATCCTATAAAAAAAAGCTTTTATGGTTGGAATATGCCTGAACTTACTTGATTCAAAATGCTACTGAATTTAGCAAACAACGGGCTTTAACCAAAGTGCAGACCACTCTCCTAACTCATGTTGCTTACATATAGTGAACTCGTCTCGAATGACCTGTTCCGTGAACAAATCAATGTCAATGCTCAGCAAGCCAGATATTAGTAATGAACCATCTTGCTTTAGGTATTTTTTAAATACAGGAACTAATTCCCTAAGGGCAACGGTATTAATATTTGCCAAAATAACATCAAATTTTTGAGCTGATTTAATTTGTTCCATACTTCCAAAATGAGCCTTAAAGTTATCGACCTCATTTTTTTCAATGTTTTCTGCTACATTTTCAATACTCCAAGGATCAATATCAAAACCCTCTATAGAGCTCGCTCCAAGCTTACTAGCAGCTATTCCTAAAATACCTGTTCCGGTGCCAGCATCTAAAACTGTATCCATTTTTTTTACGGCTGATGGTAACCAAGATAGCAATAGCCTAGTTGTTTCATGGGTGCCTGTTCCAAAAGCCATTTTAGGATCAATCATCAGAGGTATGGACTCTGTGGGAATTACTTGTTTATTCCAACTAGGATACACATAGAAAGGTCCAATTAACTGTGGTTGAATACTCTTTTCCCATTCCTCATTCCAATTCTTTTGCAGTATGATTTGCTCAGCAACTATAGTTAACTCAGGTAGGCTCGCCAAAAAAATCTTTAGCTCTGTTTGTACATTAGACCAAACAGAATATTCAATATATGCCTTCAATTGGTCTTCTGTTTCATCGAAGCCCGAGAATCCCCATTCGTTAAGCTCAGCAATTATAAATGAGGGGTCTGTATTGTGCAACTGAAGCTTAAGCTCTACATAGGCTTGATTCATGTAAATAATCCTACGCTTGAAGGCGCTCTATTAGTCTCGCTGAGGCAATCAACCTTTCTTCTTTGCATGCAGGGGCCATAAATTGTACTCCCATGGGCAAACCATTAGTATGAAATCCAATCGGCACATTAATTCCACCAATACCCGCTAAATTAGCCGAAATAGTATATATGTCATTGAGATACATTTGCACCGGATCATCTAGTTTACTTCCAACAGGAAATGCAGTTGTAGGGGCAGTTGGACTTACAATAACATGAACCTGTTCAAACGCTTCTAAGAAATCTTGTTGGATTAATCGTCGCACTTTTTGTGCCTTAGCATAATAAGCATCATAATATCCAGAACTCAGAACATAAGTACCGAGCATGATGCGACGTTTCACCTCCATTCCGAAGCCCTCAGTCCTGCTTAGTTTATACATCTTATTCAAAGCTGTATCCTCACTCTCGAGCTTTTTTATTTCTTCTACGGAGGCTCTGTGACCATATCTCACACCATCATAACGTGCGAGATTACTGGAAGCCTCAGCAGTAGCCAATATATAGTAAGTGGAAATTGCGTATTCACTATGAGGAAGTTTAATAGGAACCAATGTAGCTCCTTCTGCCTCTAGCTGCCTCATCAT
This sequence comes from uncultured Balneolaceae bacterium, assembly GCA_938091655.1. Classification (GTDB taxonomy): domain Bacteria; phylum Bacteroidota; class Rhodothermia; order Balneolales; family Balneolaceae; genus UBA1275. The sequence continues at coordinate 2,425 of CALKOA010000103.1, forward strand.
CGTCATTATTTTTTGATGGATTTCAGCATCTAATCCTTCTCCAAAGTATTCCTCAGGTATACCTATACGGAGGTTTTGAGTTGGATTATCGACTGCATCCATGTAATCAGAAACGGGCGAAGCAACCGAGGTCATGTCATTTTTATCATGACCGGCAATGCTGCCTAATAGTAATGCAGCATCTTCCACAGAATTAGTTAATGGTCCGATAGAATCAAATGATGAGGCATAGGCAATCAAACCATATCGTGATACTCTACCGTAGGAAGGTTTAAGTCCTACCACACCACAATACGCCGCAGGTTGACGTATAGAACCGCCTGTATCTGAACCAAGGCTGGCTTGTACAAAATGTGCCGCTACTGCGGCTGCACTGCCTCCGGATGAACCACCTGTTACATAATCCGTATTATGAGGGTTTCTTGCAGGTCCGTGTATGGAATATTCATTGGTAGAACCCATAGCAAACTCATCCATATTTAGCCTTGCCAAAAACAATGCATCGTCCTTATGCATTCGATCAATTACAGTAGCATTATACACACTCTTGAAATCGCGGAGCATATTCGAAGCACAGGTAGCGGGTTTTCCAGCTTCGCAAATAGCTTCTTTAATTCCGACTACGGCCCCTGCCAAAGGTCCTGCGGTGCCATCCTTAATTTTAGCTTCTATACGGTTTGCACTCTCAAATACACCATCTATGTCAAGGTGGGTAACCGCATTAATAGCCGTGTTATTTTTTTCAATGGCTAATAGGTGTTCTTCTACCAAATCTCGTAGCCGAAGTTCTCCATTTGCGATGCGTTGTTGAACGGATCGTATCGTTTGTTTAGACAAAATAACGCCTTCTTATTTCGCAGATTCTTTTTCTTCGTTTTTTACCGTCTCTTCAATATCACGGGAAGTTTCTTCAATTTCCTTTTTTATATCTCGAGAGGCTTTTCTAAACTCTTGTATCCCTTGCCCTAATCCTTTAGCTAACTCTGGAATTCTCTTAGCTCCAAAGAAAACTAATATGAAGAGCGCAATAATAATAATTTCGGTTGGTCCTAATGAATTAAACATAAAAATGTATATTCGTTAATTCGATGATGTATTTTTGCTAAGATAGCAATATTTTCGGCACGAATTGAGTATAAAAAAAATTCTGGGAAAGACTTGAATTTTTAGCTACTCTCTCGTTTAATATATTATCAATCTTAACGTACGTAAAAAATTATGATTTGGACCGTTGAATTAGCCGCCGCTCTAGACGAGGCACCCTTTCCAGCAAGTCGAGAAGAGCTTATAGAATGGGCAGAGAGAAATGGCTTACCTAA